>JALRIY010000459.1 GCA_023255285.1 Algoriphagus sp. | reverse complement strand
ATGCCATCTCTATCATCAGGTATATCTTGGAATGTAAGCTGGAGTGATGAAAAGTCCAATTCTGAAAAATCTATACTCAATCTTTTCTTGCTAAGCGATAATGCATGAGAAATTGGTACTCTCATATCGGGATTACTCATTTGGCAGATACTAGAGCCGTCGGAATAAGTAACAATAGAATGAATAATACTTTGAGGATGAACGACTAAATCAAAAAATTTCTCACTGAGATTAAATAAATATTTAGCCTCTATTAATTCTAAGCATTTATTTATTAAAGTTGCAGAATCAATTGTAATTTTTGCACCCATATCCCAATTAGGATGATTTAAGGCTTCTTTTTTTGTTACCTGTTCTAAGTCTTTAATCTTTCTATCCAGAAAAGGTCCTCCAGATGCTGTGATTATAATCTTAGAAACATCATCTGTTGTTTTATCTGAATCTAAACATTGAAAGATTGCATTATGCTCACTATCTATAGGTATTACTTCTGTGTTATTTAATTTTGCTATAGGCAGAATAATATCTCCAGCAACCACGATGCTTTCTTTATTGGCTAGCAAAATAGTTTTACCAGTTTTTGCTGCCATTAAGGTTGTTTCTAATCCAGCAAACCCTGATATTGCTGAAATAATTACATCTATATCTTTATTATTAAGCAAATTTTCAAG
>JALRIY010000458.1 GCA_023255285.1 Algoriphagus sp. | reverse complement strand
CATAGCGGATTTTGTAATGCGACAAATCAAGGTCTGGCGCTGGCGTCCAAGTGAGGTGCAGCGTATTGCCAACAACATTGCCCGCAAAATTGGTGATGTTTGCGGGTGGTGAGGTGAACAGCGTGACATAGCTATTTGAAACAGTGTTCCAATCACCTCTGATGCCAAGCACGTTTGTTGCCCGCGCTCTAAAGTCAAAGCTGCCGTCGGAAATTCCAACAACCTCAAAGTGATTGCTTGCAGAAATGCTTTGCGTTGATCCGGCAGGAAGCCATTCGGTTGCACTGCTTTGCCGATACTGCACTTCCAAGGATGCGGCAAAAGTTGGGTCAAGCGTAACATCCAGAACAACAGCGCCAACAACCTGCTGATTGACCAACCGCAATTCGCCACCGATGACATACAAACCAACTGGCGGGACATAGCGATAATCTGGCAGCGTGGTGTTGTTGCGGATGATTGCCGTTTCTTCTGTATTCCAAGCAAATGCCGCTTCCGAGGTTTCCCGCAGCGTCAAATTGATGATTGGCGCGCCTTCCTGACCCGTGTCAAACTTCCAGCCAGCCACCTCAAATTCTTTAGCCGTCCAGCCATAGCGGTCGTTTGTGAATGCCACGATGTCGCCGACCTGCACGCCAAAAGCCGCCATGCCAAAATCTGCGCTCAACGTCA
>JALRIY010000457.1 GCA_023255285.1 Algoriphagus sp. | reverse complement strand
CGGTGTACTCAATCGGCAAGGGATGGCAATCGGGGATCATATCTGACGTGCGCTTGGCCGCAAAAAGGCCTGCTACCCGAGCGCATTCCAGTACCTCGCCCTTGGGCACGGTACGGTCTCGAATGGCATGAATTGTTTCTGCCTTACTGACGCGTACGATGGCCTGGGCAATGGCTTTGCGGAGGGTGGTGGATTTGTGGGTAATGGGTCCCATGGGATTCCAATTTGAAAAAGAAAGGTAGGAATCTTCTTCAATATCCTGAAGTCGCTCTCCTAAAGAACTTAGTCTTTTCGGGATTTTTTACGCTCCTCAAGCAGCCGTTTGGTTACCTCTACATTGGACCCATAGGCTGCATTTTTTTCCAATCGATCCAAATAAGTATCCAAGTAGCGCTGGGAGATTTCTGTATTGTCCCCATACTGCTTGCGCAATTCATCTAATTTCTGGTGGAGCGATGCTACCACAGGAGCATAGGCAGGATCGTCATATACATTGAGCAGCTCTTGGGGATCTTTGATCCGGTCGATCAACTCCCACTCGTCGGTGTCGTAATAGTAATGAACCAGCTTGTACTGCTCGGTCACCACCGCATAGTGACGCTTGACCATGTGTACCGCTGGGTACTCGTAGTAGTGGTAATACACCGCATCTCGGGTCCATTCCTCGGGATGGCCAGT
>JALRIY010000456.1:362-691 GCA_023255285.1 Algoriphagus sp. | reverse complement strand
CTTAAGGGAAATCTTGCGATCGGCCATTGCCGTTACAGCACTACAGGTTCAAGTACCTGGGTCAATGCCCAGCCAACACTGCGCCCAACTAAGTATGGAACGCTGGCTTTAGCCCATAACGGTAATCTGACCAATACAGGTGATTTAGCCGAGCTAGTGCAAAAGCTTGAAGGGGTTCCAGCCAATACACGTGGAGCGACAACAGATACTGAAATTATGACGGCACTTATTGCCTTGCAGGATGAGAAAAATGTTGAAGCAAGCGCACTTGCGGTGCTTCCACAACTAGAAGGTGCCTTCTCGCTTGTATTTATGGATGAGCACACCTT
>JALRIY010000456.1:0-352 GCA_023255285.1 Algoriphagus sp. | reverse complement strand
TGTATGCAGCACGTGATCGTCATGGCGTTCGCCCATTAGTTCTTGGAAAACTTGAAACTGGCTGGGTAGTTGCATCTGAAAGTGCAGGCCTAGATATTGTCGGTGCAGCCTTTGTTCGCGAAATCGAACCAGGTGAATTTATTGCTATTGATTCAAATGGAGTTCGTTCACAACGTTGGGCAGAGGCACAACCAAAGGGTTGTCTCTTTGAATATGTTTATCTTGCTCGCCCCGATACAACAATTGCTGGAAGCGGAATTCATAAAACTCGTGTAGCAATTGGTGCGCAGCTTGCAAAGGAAGAGCCAGTTGAAGCAGATCTCGTTATCCCCGTTCCAGAATCAGGAACACC
>JALRIY010000455.1 GCA_023255285.1 Algoriphagus sp. | reverse complement strand
GTCAATTTGATTTGAAAGCCAACGTGTTTTGGCCTTTGGCACATTACAAATCAGCCATTCGCTACCTGCAGCGTGATCCGGTGGACATTGCTGCTACGGGAGGTACCAATTGGCAAAAGTATTTGCCTCCTCGATTTCAGAAAGTTATCTTTTTCCCCGAATTATGGAGCCAAGAAGAGCAAGCCGAATGGGGCAAGGGTTGGGTGGTAAAGGAGATTTTTGGAGAAGAGATTCAAAAGGGGGATTCGGAAAAGATAACGAATCATTAACCTCGTATTATCCTTTTCTGTAAGGATGGAAGTTTAACTTTATCAAAAAAAGATATACCTCATGGATAACGTACGACGATTACTTGCATTCTCTTTTCTCTTTACTTTAGGTCAAGTAGGTGTACTGCAAGCACAAGAAAAAAGCTTACATCGCATGGCCTTTGGCTCCTGCAATCGTCAAGATGCTCCCCAGCCCCTTTGGAAGCCAATCCTAGCAGATCGACCAGACTTATGGATTTGGATGGGGGACAATATCTATGGGGATTCTCCCGTGATGGATACACTACGCGCTAAATACAGCCGTCAAAATGAGGTGGCAGATTACCAAACCTTGAAGGCGAGCACGCCAATTATAGGTGTTTGGGATGATCATGACTACGGAATCAATGATGGAGGTACGTACTTCGTACAAAAGAAGGAATC
>JALRIY010000454.1 GCA_023255285.1 Algoriphagus sp. | reverse complement strand
CTGCAGCGGTGCTGTTGGGCATCTTGGCGGGCTATCTGGTGGCGGTTGCCATGGGCGTCGTGAACTTCGGTGGCGTTGCGCGGGCAGGCTGGTTCGAGGTACCAACGCCTTTTAAATATGGGTTCGAATTCAACCTTGCCGCGGTGATCGGTATGTGTGCCATGGCCGTTGTGTCAGCGATCGAAACGGTGGGTGATGTCTCGGGTATCACCAAGGGGGGGGCTGGCCGCGAGGCGACTGAAAAAGAGTTAACAGGGGCAACCTTCGCCGATGGTTTGGGAACCGCCGTGGCTGGCGTCTTCGGTGGTTTGCCAAATACCTCGTTCAGTCAAAATGTCGGCTTGGTTGCCATCACCGGTGTCATGAGTCGTTTCGTCGTGACGCTGGGGGCGGTTTTCCTCATCCTCTGCGGCTTGGTGCCAAAAGTTGGCGCTTTGGTCGCCTCAATGCCCATCGCAGTGTTGGGTGGTGGTGTGATTGTGATGTTTGGTATGGTCGCTGCCGCGGGTCTAAGCATGTTGGGTGAGGTCAAATGGAACCAACGTAATATGCTTATTTTTGCGGTGTCGCTGTCGATGGGTCTCGGCCTGAAGGCCGTTCCCGAAGCGCTCCAACACCTGCCTGTCGATCTGAAAAACCTACTGGTCACTGGCTTGTTGCCTGTTGCCCTGATTGCAATTTTGATGCATCTTTTG
>JALRIY010000453.1 GCA_023255285.1 Algoriphagus sp. | reverse complement strand
GAATATCTACCAGATCGGCATCAACGACTTCTCAAACTCCGCTGAATATGCGGAACTTGCAAGAAGGCTCGGCATCAACGTGATCTCTCGCCAGGAGGTTGCAGACATCGGGATCGAGGCTGCCTGTCGGCAAGCCCTTGAGGGGGCCGCCGGGCAGGTGTTTGTGGACATCGATGTCGATGTCTGTGACCGAAGTGTGGTTCCAGCCTGTCCGGCCTCCGCACCAGGAGGCATAAGCGCCTTCGAGCTGCGCCAGGCAGCCAGAATCCTTGCAAGCAACAAGCAGGTGGTCGGCATGGATATCACCGAGATTGATGCGAGCAAGGACAGTGAAGATGGACGAACTGTGCGCCTGGGGGCGCTGGTTGTTCTTGAGATAGTTGCTGGCTATGGTCTCCGCCAGAGTGGCAATTAAAAAGTTAGGCGCAGACGGCTAAACTGGGGTCATTCCGAGCATCGTGGCCGGCAACCAACGTCCATCCCGAAACAGGATTTCCTGCCAACCGAAGGGTAGAAGTGCCAAAAATCATCGTTGAGATCATGCCAAAGCAGGATCTACTTGATCCCCAGGGCAAAGCAGTAGCCAACGCCCTCACGAGAATGGGCAACAAGGACATCTCCGGCGTAAGAATCGGCAAGCGCATCGAGCTTCACTTCGACCGCGAGGTAACAGACAAAGACCTCGAAGAGGCAAAGAAGC
>JALRIY010000452.1 GCA_023255285.1 Algoriphagus sp. | reverse complement strand
ATGGTAAATAAGAATTTTCTTTTCTTATTTAAAATTGGTTTAGGACAATTGATTTTTTTTGCATTTAACTGTTTCATTAAATTCATAAAAAAAGGCAATTCTTTACTATTCACTCTTTTTTCATAAATAGTTAGTATGAATTTGCTTTTATTTGTTACTAATAAATAATTTGTATTTTCTATTCCTTTTTTAATTCCAATTAGTTTTTTAAGATGACCAATGTTGTAATCTTTTAAAATTAATTGAACCTCAGAAAATGATATTTCGGTATAAATAGCCATTATTGAATCGTTGTAAATGAAACATTTTCTGTTGCAGAAACAACTTCTTCAATTTGAATATTTCTAATTTCTTTAATTTTTTTGATTAAATTTTGAATTAAAATTTCGGGAGCAGAGGCACCTGAGGACAAACCTAAGTTTTTGCAGTTAAGTATTGCCTCTTTAGGAAATTCAGAGTCTGTGTGTAGTAACAAACTATTTGTACACCCATTTTTTTTGGCTACTTCAACTAGTCTTTGTGAATTGGATGAATTTCTACTACCGATGATTATAAAAAAGTCACACTTAGGTGCAATTAATTTTACAGCAGCCTGCCTATTCGTCGTGGCGTAACAAATATCTTCTTTTATTGGACCTTTGATTGTTGGAAATTTATTTTGTAAGCTTTGAATTATTTCTTTTGTGTCATCAATAGATAG
>JALRIY010000451.1 GCA_023255285.1 Algoriphagus sp. | reverse complement strand
ATGCCACCATTCCGCAAATTTTGATACACCTTCTTCTAGTGAAACTTTAGGTTCCCACCCAAGACTTCTCATTTTAGTATTATCTGCCCACGTTTCAAGCGTATCAGCTTTGTGCCTTTCTTTATATACTATTTCAGCTTTACCAAAATGCTTTTCGATTTCAGATACAAAATCTATTAGACTTACTTGGCTCCCGTATCCAATATTATATATCGAATTCTTGCAAGTGTCAAAATTATTTAGAACAGTTTCTATGCCAGAAACCACATCATCGATATAAGTAAAGTCTCTTTTCATCTTTCCGTTATTATAGACTTCGATTGGTAAACCATTTGAAATAGCGTATGCAAATTTCCAAAGAGCCATATCAGGTCTTCCCCACGGACCATACACCGTAAAAAATCTCAGTCCAACTGTTTCTAAACCAGAGGATAAAAACTGTGATTCATTGCACATTTTAGTATAGCCATATGGGTTTAACTGATGTGTCACAGGATCATCTTCTTTCCAAGGTAAAGGATTACCTGCCATAGTGCAAGACGTAGATGCGTAAATAACCTTAGTGTCTTTGAGTCTATTGATTAAGTTCTGAGTGAATAGCACGTTGTTTTCAATATATTCTATTTGGTGATCCATCGAGTGACGAACCCCAGCGTGAGCTGCTAAATGAATTACAAAATCTGCTTCGATATTTGGAATATGATAATG
>JALRIY010000450.1 GCA_023255285.1 Algoriphagus sp. | reverse complement strand
CTATACATCTGGAACAACCGGAAATCCTAAGGGTGTTGTTTATCACCATAGAGGTGCTTATTTAATGTCTACCGGAAGTGCTGTGGCGTGGAATATGCCAAATAGATTAAATTTTTTAACAATAGTTCCAATGTTTCATTGCAATGGCTGGTGCTACCCTTGGACAGTTCCAATGCTAAATGGCAGAACAGTATGTCTTAGAAACATAGACGTTAAAAAAATTTTTGATTTAATTGAAAAATTTAATGTAACTCATTTTGGTGGAGCTCCTATAATTTTGAACATGATAACAGGGGCACCAGAAGCAGATAGAAAAAAACTTAAACATAAGGTTCATGTTTTAACCGCTGGCGCACCACCACCAAGTATAATTTTTAAAAAGATGAAAGATTTAGGTTTTGAAGTAATGCATGTGTATGGATTAACAGAAACTTATGGACATGTAACCCAATGTGCATGGAATGATGAGTGGAATGATTTTGATGAAGATAAGCAAAATGAAATTAAAGCAAGACAAGGTGTTAGATATCCAAATCTTGAAGGAGCAACAATTTTGGATCCTGAAACCATGAAGGAAGTACCAAAAGATGGAAAAACAATTGGTGAAATTATGCTTAGAGGAAATGTTGTAATGAAAGGATATTTTAAAGACAAAGCAGCAACAGAAAAAGCCATGGCTGGTGGATGGTTTCACTCAGGAGATTTAGCAGTGAT
>JALRIY010000044.1:273-14232 GCA_023255285.1 Algoriphagus sp. | reverse complement strand
CACCCCAGAAGAATTAATCGCCTTTGACGAGCGAATTGCCAAAGGCCTAGGACATTCCAATTACGACTATTTCTGTGAATTAAAATTTGACGGTGTAGCCATCTCTTTGGTTTATGAGGAAGGAAAGCTGGTGCGTGCCGTAACGCGCGGTGATGGAACTAAAGGGGACGATGTTACCGCCAATGTAAAAACCATCCGGAATATCCCATTAACCATCTCCCTCCCCAATGTCCCAGCAAGATTCGAAGTTCGTGGCGAAATATTCCTTCCATTAAAGGAATTTGAAAAAGTAAATGCTGAGCGGGGAGTCAAAGGAGAGCCCCTACTTGCTAACCCCAGAAATGCAGCTTCAGGCACGCTCAAGATGCAGGATAGCAGTGTGGTCGCCAAGCGTCGACTCAACTGTTACTTCTACCAACTCCTGGGGGAGAACTTAGGAGTAGATCAACACGAGGATGCGATACATTTATTGGAGAGCTGGGGATTCAATGTTTCCCCAACCTACCAAAAAACAAAAACCATAAAAGAAGTTTTTGGATACATTGAATCATGGAAAGATAAGCGCTTTGAACTTCCCTTGGATACCGATGGGGTCGTGATCAAACTCAACAACTACCTACAGCGGGAAGAATTGGGTTTCACTGCAAAAAATCCACGCTGGGCCATCGCATTCAAATACAAAGCAGAAAGCGCAGAAACAGCCCTCCTATCTATCACCTACCAAGTGGGACGCACAGGAGCCATTACTCCTGTGGCTAACCTTGCGCCAGTACTTCTCGCCGGCACCACTGTTAAGAGAGCCTCCTTGCACAATGCAAATGAAATCGAAAGACTCAATATCCACGAAGGAGATTACGTGCTGGTAGAAAAAGGAGGTGAAATTATTCCTAAAATCACCGCCGTAAATCCTACCAGAAGAAAAGCAGGGGCATTCCCCATCCCATACATTAGCCAATGCCCAGAGTGCGGAAGTAAATTAGAAAGAAAAGAAGGAGAGGCCAAACATTACTGTCCCAATACCGAAGCTTGCCCCCCACAAATCCTTGGTCGTATCGAACATTTTGTTAGCAAGAGAGCTATGGACATTGACTCCTTGGGAACAGAGCGGATCCGTGCTCTGATTGATCAAGGATTCATCCGAAACTATGCCGACATCTATAAACTTTACGCTAAACAAAACGAATTGCTCGGCTTGGAGATGAGTCAAGATCAGTACGAACGAGACGTGAATGGGCTACTTTACATCTCTTTGGATAAAGTGTTATTTGCCCTTACAGAAAGCATCTCCCTAAAGCAAATTCAAGACTTTATCCTGGAACATACCCAGCTCCCCCTTCGAGACCGAATTCGGGCTTTCCAGGAACAACTGAAAATTTGGAAGAAAAAAGTGCCTTCCAATGTGGGCATGGTTGATTTTTTACTTCAAAACTTAGCAGCTCATGCGGACTTAATTAAGCTGGAAGATTACCTGCCCGTTGCAGTGGTGTTGGAAATATTTCTTGGACGACGCGTGGAATTTGAACAGCTAGTGGTTGCTAGCAAAAAGTATGGGACCATTCACACTATTCTGCTTGAACTTCAAGTGAACCTATCCGAGGAACTACAAGAACGCATCAAAAAACTAAAAGCGAATACATTTCAAGAAGGGGTTATTCATAACATGATGGAAGGGATTCTCGCATCCAAATCCCAGGATTTTGACAAAGTCCTTTTTGCTTTAGGAATTCGAAATATCGGAGAAAATACAGCGCTCCTCCTTGCCAAACATTTTGGAAACCTGGAGAAGCTTCAGGCTGCTAGCGCGGAGGAATTGCTAGAGATCAACGGAGTAGGTGAAATCCTAGTCCAAAGTATCCAAGAATTTTTTGCACAACCCGAAAACGGTGAAATCATACACCAATTGAAGACACAAGGCTTGAATTTTGAAATGCAGGGAGGAGAAATTGAAGCACTTGGCAATGCGCTGGCAGGCAAAAAAATCTTGGCCTCAGGAAAATTGAATCATTTCAAACGGGATGAGATTGTTACTTTTGTTCAGGCACATGGAGGCCAATACCTAAGTTCGGTATCCAAAAATTTAGATTTCATTATTGAAGGAGAGGAAATGGGTCCAAGTAAAAAAGAGAAGGCGCAAAAACTAGGAATCCAATTACTTTCGGAAAATGAATTTTTAGCCTTGGTTCAAAAGGGCTAACTAGTGGATTGCCAACAAACATGTATTTAATCGGTTAGGTAAGCAAATAACCAAGCCAAACCACCAAAGCAGTAACTATGACGCATGTATTTAAAGGAACTGGAGTAGCATTGGTTACTCCATTTTTGGAAAATCAAGAGATTGATTTTGAAAGCTTAAAGCAATTGATTAATCATGTGATTCAAGGAGGAGTAGATTACCTTGTGGTCCTTGGAACAACCGGGGAATCAGCCACCCTAACCAAATTAGAGAAAGCTAAAGTGCTCAAAGCTTGCGTCCAATACAACAATGGACGTGTTCCTCTGATGGTAGGGATTGGAGGGAATGCTACTCAAAAATTAGTAGAAGAGATTGAAGAAACTGATTTTGATGGTGTTTCTGGCATCCTTTCGGTGAGCCCCTATTACAATAAGCCAACGCAGGAAGGAATAATTGCTCATTACCGAGCCTTGGCAGATGTATCCCCTTTACCACTCGTGCTATACAATATTCCAGGCCGGACCATGTCCAACCTTACCGCAGAAACTACACTCACCTTGTCACAGCACCCCACTATTATCGGCATCAAGGAAGCTAGTGGAAATTTAGAGCAATGTCTACAAATCGCCTTCGCAAAACCCAAAGACTTCCTCCTTCTTTCCGGGGATGACCTGCTGACCAAACCAATTCAAAGCCTAGGGGGAACTGGAGTGATTTCTGTTTTGGCAAATGCGCTACCTGCCACTTTCAAACAAATTTTAGAAGGAGATGCTGCGTCATCATTAGCGGCTACTCAATCACTTGTGGAACTCAATTCGCTCATGTATCAGGAAGGAAATCCTGTAGGTATCAAAAATCTATTGTTTCATTTGGGTATCCTCCAAACAGACCAAGTTCGCCTACCACTCTTGCGTGCCAGCCAAAGCCTAAGCGAAAAAATCCGGATGGCAAAGCAACCCTAACCCATGATTCCTTTATCCGTAGTCCAACTCACTAGCACCATCCAGCAAGTTCTTGAAAAAGAACTCGAACCCTTAATCTGGGTAGTAGGTGAGCTAGCGGATTTTAGACAAGCACCCCAAGGGCATGTTTACTTTGAGTTAGTAGAAAAAGAAGGCAACCAAGTACAAGCAAAAATTCGTGCCAACCTCTGGCATTTCACCTTCCGTACAGTAGCTGCAAAATTCGAATCCGTGACGGGTACTACACTCAAATCCGGCATGAAGGTATTGGCTCAGGTGAGTGTAACCTACCATCCCGTCTATGGATTAAGTCTAAATGTGAAAGACATAGATCCTTCCTTTTCTTTAGGAGAACGGGCAAGAATTAGACAGGAAACAGTAAATAGACTGACACAAGAAGGAAAACTGAGAAGCAATGCACAAGTTCAATTGCCGTTAGTTATCCAACGAATAGCGGTCATCTCGAGCTCAACCGCTGCTGGCTATGGAGATTTTATCAATCAAATTGATGGGAACCCTTCAGGGTATAAAATTTATCACCGTCTCTTTCCTTCCTTGATGCAAGGCAATGAAGCAGTACCCCAACTCCTGGCTGCAATGGATCACGTAGTCAAAGAGGCAGCCAAACTGCATTTGGACGCCTTGGTGATCATAAGAGGGGGTGGTGCTCAATTGGACCTGGATTGCTTTGATGACTACACCTTGGGGCTAAAAATAGCCGAATTTCCCTTGCCTGTTTTCACAGGTATTGGTCATGAACGAGACGAAACCATCGCCGATCTAGTAGCACATACCCGTCTAAAAACCCCAACTGCAGTAGCAGAATTTATTATATCCAGTTATCGGGAATTTGAAGATCAGTTAGGAATCGCTGCCCAGCGATTGGATTGGATCACTCGCTCCAAATTCAAGGAAGAGGAACGCCTCTTGCAGTCGCTAGGTTTTCGCCTACAAGGGGAAGCAAAGCAGCTACTTTCTAAAGGAGAAGAACGGGTACGCACCTGCTCCTCACGAATTTTTTTAGCAGCAAAGAGTTTAGGGAAACAAGAAATAGTAACGCTTTCACAAAAAAGCGAACAGCTAAAAAAGGAATCGCAGCGCTACCTAAAGCAGCAAATGGATCGTGTGTCTCAACTTGAACTTCAAAGCGGACAATTGAATCCTGCTTCTTTGCTTGAAAAAGGATATACACGGACGGAAAAGGAAGGGATTCCAATTCATAAGATCCGGGTTACTCCCGGTGATCAACTCATTACCTTTACGGCTAATCAAAAAATAAGCAGTACAGTGCAAACCATGGACAAAAAATGAAAGACTACACGTACACCCAAGCGATGCAGCGATTGGAGGCAATTCTAGCTCAACTAGAAGAAGGTTCTTCCTCAGTAGACACCCTTTCTGAACTGGTGAAAGAGGCCGCGACTCTCGTTAATTTTTGTAAAGAAAAATTGAAAACAACGGAAGAAGAAGTTCAAAAGGCTTTTGAAGGGCTTTAATTTGAATTCAGTAGGAGTTAAGCAAAAAGCGGACAATCCCTTTCCAAGGGACCGGATTAATCGTTTTCCTTGGTTTGAATTACCTGTAAAAATTTTCGAGGAATGCTAACTAACATGTTTTGGTAAATTCCAGGTATTCGAATCAAGAAATAGTCTTTATTCCCTTTCTCGATACATTCTCCAACCATGTCCTCTAGTGATCCACCAATCACCTTTACTTTTTCACCAGGACCAATTTCCGAACCATCTGTTTCAATCGCTACTCCGGTAGACACTACGCGTTGAATTGTTTCCACATCTTCGTCACGAATAATCGCATGCTCCCCCGAAAAGTGCACAAACTTTACTGCTCCAGGTACTTTTAAGCAGTTCCAAAGATTGTTCCGATTGGTTTTTACAAAAACATACCCATTAAATAGCGCTTTTTGTACCTTTTTTTTTCGGTCAGACCACTGTCTTAACTCCTCTACCATAGGTAAGTACACTTCGACTCCTTCCTCCACCAGCATGTCGGCCACTTTTTTTTCAGCCCGAGAACGGGTGTACATCACATACCATTTTAATTCCTGCATATCACGTTTGGCTAGGGAGTGCAAATCTAAAAAAATTCATGGATTTAGGTTAAAAAAAACCTCTGGAACAAAATTCCAGAGGTTTGATTAAAAAAACCACCAACCTTAATCGTGATGCTTACTATCTTCTTAGCTTAATACTTAGCTTGTCAGTAAGCAAGTACATCACGGGAACTAGTACTAACGTAATAACAGTTGCAAAGGTTAACCCAAATATTACGGTCCAAGCCATTGGTCCCCAAAAAGCTGCATTATCCCCTCCAATATAGAATTGAGGGTCAAATTCAGTCAATAAAGTTGCAAAATTGATATTCATCCCAATCGCGAGCGGAATCAAACCCAGCACTGTGGTAATCGCAGTTAATAGCACCGGTCGCAATCGGGTTTTTCCTGATTCCACAATACTTGCAAGCAAATCCGGATAAGCCAGGTAACTTCCGTTAGGTATTCCCAATTCCTCTCTTTTTCTAGATCGAACCAAATTGGTGTAATCAATCAAAACAATCGCATTGTTAACCACTACCCCTGCCAAGGAAATAATGCCTATACCGGTCATGATGACCACAAAATCCATACTGAAGATCACCAAACCCAAAAACACCCCGATGGTACTAAATAATACGGAAGTCATAATTATAAATGGACTAATTACCGAATTAAACTGCGCAACGATAATTAAGAAAATCATCGAAATTGCAATACCCAATGCACGCAATAAAAACGCTTGTGATTTTGCTTGCTCCTCTTGTTCGCCAGTGTACTTCACAGTAATTCCTTCAGGAACGGCATAGGAACCCATCAAATCCTTGATTTGATCATTTATTTCTGTTGCATTGTAACCATCCAACACATTGGAAAACATGGTTACCACTTTCTCCATATCTTTCCGTTTTACAGAACCAAAAGTGGATCCATATTCGATACTTGCGACAGCAGAAATAGGAACCTCTCTTTTATCGCCAAACTTATCTCTAAACCCGATTTTTTTATTGACAAGGGCATTGATATCATACCTACTTGCTGTATCCAATCGTAAGAAAATAGGATAGTCGTCTTCACCTTCCTTAAATTTGGACACTTCTAGTCCAAACAAAGAAGTACGTAAATCTGTGGCAATGCTTGAGGTGGAAAGCCCAAATCTTCGCGCTTTCTCTCGGTCAATTCGAACCACTACCTCTGGACTACCCAAAGAAAGGTCTGTTTTCAATTCTTCTAGCCCTGCAATTGAATTGGACTCCAAATAAGCTCTGGTCTCTTCGACAAAGGCAATCAATTGCGTATAATCCTCTCCTACAAATTCAATATTGACTGGATTTCCTACTGGAGGACCATTTTGCTGCTTATCCACAGTAATCAGCACCCCTGGGTATACTTTTGCCAATTCACGAATCACTTCCATTGCCTCATTGGTATCAATTCCTTGACGATCAATGTAATCTACAAAGCCAATCGTAATTTTTGCCTTGTGAGGCGTGGATTGCAAGCTAGGACCTTGAGTAGGATCCCCCGTTCCTTCTCCAACTTGCGTAATAATAGATTCAATAATTCCACCATAAGGGCCCAACTCCTCCAGCATTTCATCTTCCATGGTATCAACAAAAGCATTGGTTGCTTCTATACTTGTACCTATTGGGAACTCAATAAAGACATTCACCAATTGTGGTTGATTGTCTGGGAAGAAAAGAACCTTAGGTGAACTTACACCTAATAATCCAACAGAAAAGATCAACAACCCAAAAGTACCTCCAAAAATTAAATAGGGGTTCTTACCACGCAAAGCAGTATGTAATGTTCGTTCGTACCCATTCTCTAACCGAACCAGAAATACGGTTTGAAACCATCGAATTGCCTTACGTAACAAGAAAACATTAATTAAGGTAAACACCGCAGCAATCTCAGAAAGAGAACCCAACGCATTCCAACCAATCAAATAGAAAAGCAGCCCTAGTCCTGCCAAACTACCCGCTACGCGCAAACTGCTTTTTGTTGGTTTCTCCTGAGTCAAGTCCTCAATCCTCATCAGCAAGGAAGTCATTACTGGATTGATGACCAAAGCCACAAACAAGGAGGCAGAAAGTACGATAATCAAGGTGATAGGCAAATATTTCATAAACTCACCTACCAAATCATCCCAAAATGCAAGAGGCAAAAAGGCGGCTAAAGTAGTCAGTGTGGAGGTGATGATTGGCCAAGCCACTTCTCCTACCCCTTCTTTTGCTGCTTGAACAGCAGGTTTACCCTCTTGCATTAGTCGATAAATGTTTTCTACCACCACAATTACATGGTCCACCAACATTCCTAATGCAAGAATAAGGGAGAATAGCACCATCAAGTTCAACGTGATGCCGAAGGCATTCAACACCAGGAAGGAGATGAACATGGATAGTGGAATTGCAGATCCCACAAAAAGAGCATTACGAAAGCCCATAAAAAACATGAGAACCAAAACCACTAGGATAATTCCAAAAATGATCGAGTTTTCTAAGTCACTAACCTGAATACGAGTTTGCTTACTTTGGTCGTTCGTAATGGAGATTTCTAAATTTTCAGGAAATCGATTTGCCTTGGTAGTTTCAATAATTTCCTTGATCTTATCTGCTGCATCTAATAAATTCTCTCCACTTCGCTTGGTTACATTAATTGTAATGACCGGAAGATTCTTACTTCGAGCATAGGAGATACGGTCCTTAAAGGTGTCTTTTACCTGGGCTACATCCCGCAAATACACAATCTTTTGTTGGTCCGTCTTTACAATAATGTTCAACAATTCAGATGGATCTGCAAACTCCCCGTCGATGCGAAGAGTGCGCTCAAAATCTCCGTTTTTAATGCTCCCGCCAGATATGGTTAAATTTTCGGTTTGAATAGCCCCAGAAATGTCTCCAAAACTCACTCCCACCGCTTCCATTTTGTAGGGATCCACATTAATTTGGATTTCCCGCTCCACTGTCCCAGCAAGATCAGCCTTGGAAATCTCAGGTAACTTCTCAATGGCATCCTCTAAATACTCTCCAAATCGCTTCAATTCTTGCTCCGAATAAGGGCCAGAAATATTCACATTCATGATTGGGAAGTCAGAGGTATTTACCTCCAGGACATTTGGATCTCGATCCAAATCATTAGGCAATTCACTTTTTGCTTTATCTACTGCATCCTTAACATCTTGAATTGCTTTGGATATTTGAACTCCAGGAGTAAATTCAATTACAATAGAAGAGAAATCCTGAACAGAGGTGGACTTAATGTCTTTGACGTTATTTAGCGACTTCAACTCCTTTTCGATGGGACGGGTTATCAGGTTTTCCATATCTACGGGCGAATTACCCGGGTAAGGAGTACCTACATACACTGTTGGAATCACTATTTCTGGAAAACTTTCCTTGGGCATGGTGCGGTAAGCACCAAGTCCCAATACAGAAATAATCAGTGTCAAGATAACAATAGAGGTAGAATTGGCTACACTAAAGCTAGAAATCCCGAACTCTCTGGTAATTTTTGATTTTTGAGAACTGTCCATGACTATTGCTTAGAAACGTTCACGCTAAAATTATCACCTACTTCACGGAATCCTTTGTCTACCAAAATTTCAGATCCTACTAATCCTTCTCTAATTTCAGTTTGATCTCCTGTTGTATACCCACGGGTCACATAATTCTTCTTTGCCAATCCATTTTCAACTACAAAGAGATAATCTCCTTTGGTGTCAGATAAAATTAAGTGAGCCGGGACCACCACACTCTCAGCATTTTTGTAATCCTGAATCTTCAAGACTGTAATCATATTGGGCTTTACTTCAGGAAGATGTGGAAGAAAAACCTCGACCTTAAAGGTCCTATTGTTTGGGTTGATAATCGAACCCGTCGCAGACACTTTCGTCCTCAAAGACTTGTTGATAGATGGAAAGCTGATTTCTACTGAATCTCCCTTAGCAAGTGCACCGATATAACTTTCTGAAATATCCGCCTCAATAAACAAATCACGCTCGCCTACAAACTGGAAAAGCTGTGATCCTGGCTGAACCAATTCTCCCAACCGTACACGAACAGTCTCCACTGTTCCATCAAATGGAGCACGGATAATGGATTTCGCCAATTGAGTTTTCATGGAAGCTACACTTTTTTCCAAGCCTTCTTTTCGGCTCTTTGCTTCCAAATATTGGATTTCTGTTCCAATCTTTTGACCCCAAAGTCGCTCTTGCTTTTCAAAAACCGTACGGGCTAAGGCAAGGCTATTTTCCATTTCTTCAATGCTTCGTTGGATAGATTCTGCATCAACTTTAGCCAAAATTTGCCCTTTTGCTACACGCATTCCTTCAATAGCTGGGATTTCAAGAATCCTTCCCACCGTTTCAGCACTGATGTTGACATTCTTTTTGGATAAAACAGAACCTGTGACCTCCACGTAATGCGTAAACTCACCTTTTTGAGCTGGAACTGTAGTAATCAACAGTGGCTTCTTGGCAGAGGCAGCAAACTCAGGATCAGTTGCTATCAATTCTGCCTCTAATGCTTTGATTTGAGTGGTAATTTCAGAAAGATCACTTTTTAAAGCTTCCAATTCAGCTTTTTTAGCTTCTAGGTCATCTCCAGTACAGGAGACTACCCCGAGCAATAGGATCATTAGGGTAACAAAAGTGAGTTGTAATTTCATGAGAATAAAATTGAGTTGAAATCGTTGGTTTAGTTTGTCAAATCAGGGCTTAATAAGCCTAGGGCTTTTTCAAGATTTACTTTAGATATTAAGCCATCGTACATGGCTCCGAGGTAATTAATTTCTGCCTGAATTAAAGCAGCATCTGCTTCAACCACTTCCAAGTTAGAGCCTACCCCTTCCTTGTATTTTATGCGTGCTATTTGATATACTTCGGTAGCAAGCGCTAAATTTTCCTGCTGTACATCCAAAATCCGCAAATCGTTTCTGAGGTTCGCTTTCGCAGTATACAATTCATTTACAAAAGACTCCTTTAAGAAGGAACGCTGATTTTCCAATTGATTTATTTGAACTCGATTTTTTTGAATTCGTGCTGCCTTAGAAAATCCATCAAAAATGGGTACCGACATACTTAAGCCAACCAAGGAACTCCCAAACCAGTTGTCGCTATTAAAAACCGTAGTCAATTCATTGCCAGCACCACTTCGTCGGGCATTTCCTACAAAGTTAATTTTAGGCATGTATTGACTATGGTTGTTTTTCAAGTCTAGTCCCGCAAGGGTCAGTTGAGTTGAAATCTGCTCAAGTTCCACGCGCTCATCCCCTTCTTCTCCAAGTAAGATCAGTGCCTCTTCTATGGTGGATAATTCCTCCAAAGATTCTGTCAAAAGGACTTCAAAATCCATGGGCAATCCCATCTGCAGTTTTAGAATCTGCATACTCACATCCAAAGCAGTGAGGCTGCGTTGAGCTTGTGTATAAGTATTGTTTCGTTGAACTTGCACTCGAGACACATCTACTCGCTCTACAAAACCGGCCTCATGCAAAGCCGAAGTTTCTTTTAATAAGGTATCTATACGAGCTAAATTAGCCTCAGCAAGCCGAATCCGCTGTTGATTTACTAGGACACCGAGGTATGATTTTTTGACATTTTCTACCACGTCAATTTCTGCCTTTTTTAAGTCTTTATTGGTTAGATCAAGGAGGGTTTTAGCTGCACGCAAACCCACAAAAAAGGAGCCGTCAAAAATCATTTGTGAAACATTTACCCCCAAACCTGAGGAGTAACTAACCCCAAATCGAGCAGGGATGACATCGCTTGGATTTGATGGATCACCAAAAGGAGGTTGATTGGGTAAGAAGACCACTGGGATTCTTGGATTGTAATCCAAATTGTAAGACCCATTGATCTGAGGCAATCCAAGTGCGGTAGTCTCTTTAATGGTAGCCTTGGAAATCAAGAGCTGCAACCGTGCATTCTTGGCATTTGGATTGTTTTCTAAAGCATAAGTAATCGCGTCCGATAACTTTAATTCTACGAGTTGCTGTGCCGCAGCCTGGGATGCACTTAGCCCTACAATTACAAGTAGGAGTAGGTATTTTTTCATTCGAAGTTGGTTTAATTCAATAGGTCTTTTTGTGTTAAATAAGCTTGTCTTCCCTTCTCAGAAAAAATCCCATGAAGAAAATGATCAAGGACAATCATCTGCTCTTCTACCAAATTATAGGATGGATCAGCAAAATTTTTAGGATCAAAAGCTTGAGTGATTTGAGAAAGCCTCACCTTCGCCAAAATGTGTGAATCGATTTCAGGACGAAAATATCCCAAAGCTTTACCCCTCTCCAAAACGTTAATTAAGTCCACCTTAATCACATCCTCCTTAAAAGATTCAAAATAACTCCATGCTTCTGGAAAATATTTCTGAATTTCCAAAATCACCAAAGGATTAATAGAGGTCAGCCGCTCTCGCATCATCTTTGAAGTATTGACCAAGTGCTCAATCACTCCATCTAATTGCCCTGAAATAAAGTCAAGACGCTTGGTATCTTCAATTAAAATAGTTTCAAAAACCGCCTTTACTAGGTCTTTCTTATCTTCAAACTCCTGATAAATGGTTTTTTTTGATACCCCCACTTGCCTAGCCAAATCCTCCATGGTAATGGTACGCACACCAAATCGTGCAAATTGTGCTATGGCTACCTCCAAAATACGTTGACGAACTTCCACTGAATCCTACTAGCTTGTTTACGTGCAAAACTACGGAAACTTTAGAATAGTTTAAAGTTTCCGTAGTTTTGTTTAAAAATATTTTATCAGGAAATGGATTTAGTAGCTACTTAATATTTATTTTATTTTGTAAATTCATATTAATACAAACTTTTATTTGTTTAATATAACCTACAGCCTCTATTTTTAACCTTATTTATTGCTAAAAAAATATTTAATCGAATCGAATTTAGCAGCCACTCTTGGCTCCCACAAAACTGCTCAACTCCTAGTCTCCTAGAAAAACGAGTACCCACTTTTCAAAAAGTTAGGTTCGAATACGAAATCTTCCCTGGAAGTTTTCAGATTCTAAAACCCAAATGCTTACTTTTGTAACATACCGCCCAAGGACATGATTTTCTTCTTTGAATCCCCTCAAAAACTCATCTACGGAGTTCAAGTTCCCCACCCAATTTCTCGTGAAGACCAAGAAAAGCTCTGCTGGCTTTTTGGAGAGGCAAGTGCCCTACCCAGTGAAAAGGTAGCTGGTACCTACGCCGGGCCTCGCAAAGAAATGATCACTCCTTGGTCGACCAATGCGGTAGAAATTACAGGGAACATGGGGATTATTGGAATTCAACGTATTGAAGAATTTATCCCCCTACAACCTGGAGAAGCGATCGACCCCATGCTCCAAAAAGCATACGAAGGACTAGATCAGGAGATTTTTACCATCCACCTCCAACCGGAATCCATTCAATCGATCACCGACATTGCAGCATACAATGCTTCTGAAGGACTTGCCTTAAGCCAAGAAGAAGTAGATTACCTCAATGGTGTTTCCGAGCAACTTGGACGTCCACTCACCGACTCAGAGGTTTTTGGCTTTTCACAAGTCAACTCCGAGCATTGCCGACACAAGATTTTCAACGGCACCTTTGTGATCGATGGGGTAGAAAAACCACTGACACTTTTTCAATTGATCAAGGAAACATCCAAACGTCACCCCAACCGAATCGCATCTGCCTACAAGGACAATGTGGCATTTATTCAGGGACCAAGCATCCAACAATTTACTCCTAAAACGCAGTACCAAGCCGATTTTTTTGAACCACGAGAAATCGATACCGTCCTGTCGCTCAAAGCAGAAACGCACAACTTTCCAACCACTGTGGAGCCTTTCAATGGTGCCGCTACTGGTGCCGGAGGTGAAATTCGCGACCGCCTAGCTGGAGGCACCGCTTCCATCCCACTTGCGGGTACCGCAGTATACATGACCTCCTATTCCCGTAGCGAAGAAGGAAGAAGCTGGGAAAAAAATCTCCCTGCACGCCCTTGGCTCTACCAAAGCCCAATGGACATCCTGATTAAAGCCTCCAACGGAGCATCTGACTTTGGAAACAAGTTTGGACAGCCCCTCATCGCAGGTTCAGTACTCACCTTCGAACACGAGGAAAACGAGAAGCAACACGGTTTTGACAAGGTAATCATGCTTGCTGGAGGCGTAGGATTTACCAATGCCAAGTATACCAAGAAAGCGGATCCCAAAGCAGGTGACCAAATTGTCATCATGGGAGGGGACAACTACCGCATCGGTATGGGTGGATCTGCAGTATCCTCCTTGAATACGGGTGAACTCTCCAATGCCATCGAACTAAATGCCATCCAGCGCTCCAATCCGGAAATGCAAAAGCGCGTTTCCAACGTGATTCGTGCCATGGCCGAAAGTGAAAACAACCCCATCGTTTCCATTCATGACCACGGCGCAGGTGGACACCTCAACTGCCTCTCTGAATTAGTGGAAAATACCGGAGGCACCATTCACATCGACCAACTTCCTATCGGCGACCCTACCCTATCTGCGAAGGAAATCATCGGCAACGAATCCCAAGAGCGCATGGGCTTGGTGGTAGGCAAAAAAGACATTTCACTCCTACAACAACTTTCCGATCGAGAACGTGCTCCTTTTTATGTGGTAGGTGAAACGACCGGAGACATGCACTTCAAGTTTGAAAACCAAAAAACTGGCGAAAAGCCGGTGGATTGGAACTTGAGTTACCTATTTGGTTCCTCTCCAAAAACTATTCTTGAAGATGTGACTGAGAAAGGAGCTGCCTTT
>JALRIY010000044.1:0-263 GCA_023255285.1 Algoriphagus sp. | reverse complement strand
CCTTTGCAGATCCTTCCCACCAAGAAAGCCTACTCCTTACCTATCTCAAAGAAGTTCTTCAACTCGAAGCAGTGGCCTGTAAGGATTGGTTGACCAATAAAGTAGACCGCTCCGTA
Source organism: Algoriphagus sp. (assembly GCA_023255285.1). Taxonomy (GTDB): domain Bacteria; phylum Bacteroidota; class Bacteroidia; order Cytophagales; family Cyclobacteriaceae; genus Algoriphagus. Next base: position 147 of record JALRIY010000044.1, on the reverse strand, counting down.
ACAGGTCGAGTAGCCACCCAGCAAACCGTAGGTGAGATTCAATTGCCCCTCAACGATGTTGGCGTCATGGCGCTGGACTTCACGGGGCAAAAAGGCATAGCCACCTCCATCGGACATGCTCCCGTAGCTGCTCTGGCTAACCCTGAG
>JALRIY010000449.1 GCA_023255285.1 Algoriphagus sp. | reverse complement strand
GGATGATGATGTTACTTGCAACAATTGGTCAGAATTCTTTAAAGCATTTGAAAATAACAATGCAGATTTTATTGCATATTACATCTTTAAAAATAAAGGTGTCACCAAACAACCTAATGTACCCGAGATTGATAGCAACACATACAGCAATACACTTTGGTTTGAAAGATTTCCGGGCGAAGGTGATCAAGTCAATAAAAGATCAGAATTGTTTGGTTCCTTCTTTCCAATCGTTAGATTCTCAAATAAAGCTTTACAGCACCTAACCGTTTTGCTATTAAATGGAATTCACGGATACTCAGAAGGATTTGTACCAACTATTTTAAACAGAGATGGATTTACGCTTGATACTATTTTTAATAATCAAAGTAGATCAAATCACTTCAACGTAGATGAGATACATATTAAACACAAGGGCATCAAAGTAGAATGGTCTTGGATTTAAAGTGATATCTTCAAATGAGCCCATTAGTTATAACAGCACTCTATGACATAGGTAGATCCGATTGGAAGGACTTCTCTATGTCCTATCACACATATCTACATTGGATGCAAAAAGCACTCAATCTAAGATCGCGAATGGTGGTTTTTACAGAACCTAAATTTGAAGATGAGATTAGAAGGATGAGGTCTACTGTTGATCCAACCGGTGAAATGACCACATATGTCATTAATCACGTACAGGACATAGAAGTATATCGTGTTTGGAACGATAG
>JALRIY010000448.1 GCA_023255285.1 Algoriphagus sp. | reverse complement strand
AGCATACACTGTGTCAAAGGCTAAAGAGGATTTTCCTGATCCTGATAGACCTGTAATAACAACAAATTTATCTTTAGGTATCTCAAGAGAAATATTTTTTAGATTATGCTCTTTAGCACCCTTAATAACTATCTTTTTGATCATAAATTTTCTTGCTATAGATTAATAAAATTAATATTCAGAGCAAAGTGTGGTATAAATTTAAATTAATAAACAATCAATTTTTAAAATATTATGGCTGGAAGTTTAAATAAAGTTCTTTTAATTGGTCGATTAGGCGCAGACCCAGAAATTAAGCAAATGGTTAATGGTAAAAGTGTTGCAAGACTTAGTCTTGCTACCAGCCAATCCTGGAAAGATAAAAATACTGGTGAAAAAAAAGAAAAAACTGAGTGGCACCGTATAGTTGTATTTAACGATGGATTAGTAAATGTTGTTCAACAATATTTAAAAAAAGGGGCACAAGTTTATGTTGAGGGTCAGCTTACAACCAGAAAATGGAAAGATGAGCAGTCTGGCCAAGATAAATATTCAACTGAAATAGTTATCCAAGGTTACAATTCATCACTAACAATGTTAGGTGGTGGCAATTCAGGTGGTGGGATACAATATGATAACAATCAATCACCATCCAATTCTCCGGAAGACGCTTCTCAAGTATCAAATGATATGGATGACGAAATTCCATTTTAATATCCATGGAAAAAACTGAAGTTACA
>JALRIY010000447.1 GCA_023255285.1 Algoriphagus sp. | reverse complement strand
CAATAGTTTCTAAGTTACCACCGTTTTTTAGATATTCTATTGCTTTACTAAATTCTGGTGTATTCTTATTTAACCATTTTTTGTCGTCTGCTAATTTACTACTTTTTTCTGATATATTATCGTGTTTATTTGTAGCATCAGCATCCTGTGTGTCATCTATCAATAATAAGTTGCCTAAAGCATACTTTTTAGCGTAACTAGAAGCAGAACCAAATTGCTGCGGAACTTGCATTCCTTTTTGATTTAAATCAACTCCTACGATAGCAGAAACGCTTATTGAGTTAATACCATTGTTATCTAAAATAGTTGCAGTACTTTTTAATATAGGCAAATCACCTGTTATTATTTCTTCATTAATTACTACAGATACACTGTATTTTTCATTGAATGGTTTTAAAGCTTCTAAAATATCCTCAGCACTTCTGAAATTGTACTTTCCAAAACTATTAAATCTTGATTTATTAGCTTTAAACTCTACTTGAATTTTACTTAATTTTTCTTCTAAATTTAATTCTTTCATTTTACTTTTCGTTTAATAATTCGTATATAAGTTGCTTGATAATTATTTTATATTCCTCTGTTATTTCTTTTTCCAAGGCTTCAAAACAATAACTAGCTAAAGCGTTATTTTGTTTCCTTAACTTACACACTTCAGTTTGTAAGGCTTCTATTTGAAATCTGTTAAAATCTATTAAATCTTTCATCTTTAAAGTATTTCTATTAATAT
>JALRIY010000446.1 GCA_023255285.1 Algoriphagus sp. | reverse complement strand
AACGTTATTTCAATTACAGACGGACAAATTTTCCTTGAAACAGAACTATTTAACCAAGGTATAAGACCTGCAATTAACGTAGGTTTATCAGTATCTAGGGTTGGTTCATCAGCTCAAACAAAAGCGATGAAAAAAGTTTCTGGTTCAATGAAACTAGAGTTAGCACAATACAGAGAAATGGCAGCTTTTGCTCAATTCGGATCTGATTTAGATGCATCTACCCAGCAACTTTTGAATAGAGGTTCTAAGTTAACTGAACTTTTAAAACAAAAACAATATTCACCTATGACTGTTGCAGAACAAGTTATTTCAGTATTTTGTGGAGTAAAAGGTTATCTAGATGACATTGATTTAAAAGACGTTGCTGAATTTGAGAGCAAGATTATTGAAAAATGTAAATCAGATAAGCCTGAAATTATCGAGTCAATTTTAAGTTCAGGAAAACTTGAGGAAGATAAAGAAAAATTACTTGTTGAGGTAATCACTCAATTAAAAGGAAATTTTAAATCTTAATAATTTATGGCAAGTTTAGACGACCTAAAAAAAAGAATAGCTAGTGTAAAGTCTACACAAAAAATTACTAAAGCTATGAAAATGGTTGCAGCAGCTAAATTAAGAAGAGCTCAAGAAAGCGCTGAGAAGGGAAGACCTTATTCTGAAAAAATGAATAATGTTATTTTAAATTTATCAAATGGAATATCTGATAAAGAAAATGCACCAAAGTTATT
>JALRIY010000445.1 GCA_023255285.1 Algoriphagus sp. | reverse complement strand
TGGCTGTACTGATTCACGATTGAGATAGTCTGCCTCATCGATGATTACAACCTTAGTCTTGCTCTCGAAACTGATAGAACTAGCAAAACTTTTGATCTTCGTTCGAAGAGTATCGATTTGACGACCTTCGTCTGAACCATTGATAACGATATAATCGCAACCGAGTTCTTCGCACAAGGCTCGTGCAACTGTAGTCTTGCCTGTACCGGCAGTGCCACAAAGGAGAAGATTAGGCACTTCTCCTTTCTTTAGAAACTCTTTGAAGGTTGCCTTTGTGGCTTCAGGTAGGATACTTCTCGACCCAGAGGAAATGATCTTTCATTTTTCACACCATTCATAATATAAATTAAACACCCATTCTCTTTCTCAACTCACTTGATGAGAAAGAATGAGATCGTTTGTTGTAGTACGCATTGACTATGCCTTTACCAGTATAGTCTTTGTCTTTATACTCTACTCCGAGTATTCTAACATCAATTGGAAGAGTTTGTAAAAGAGTAATTAAATCAGCCTCAGTTTCATATACGATAGTTTCATCAACAAACTTACATGCACGAACTTGAAGCTGTCTTTCTATTAGAGATTGGATGGGTTTGTTTTTTTCAGCACGGTCAATAGTAGGATCAGTTTGAATACCAACTATCAAATGATCACATTGTTTTTTAGCTTCTTCAAGCATAGCAACATGACCTGCATGGAACAAATCGAATGTAGAACAAGTGAACCCG
>JALRIY010000444.1 GCA_023255285.1 Algoriphagus sp. | reverse complement strand
GAAACGGGTCCTACTAATACACCTTATGAATGCTTAGGCAGTAATACAGGATTTAGTGTATTAGAAGTGTTAGATACAATGGAACGTGTAACTGGTAAAACATTACAACGTATTGTATCACCGAGGCGAGAAGGCGATGCAGTAGCAAGTGTAGTTGACAAGTTATCAAACTATGTTACACTAACAAAAACTATAGAGGAAATGTGCCTCGATCAATATAAACTGGAGATTGGAAAAAATGGCTGATATCAAAGATTTAGTAGAAGAAATAGTAGGATATGTTGACAGCGGAGACTTAATGACTGCACTAAGTTTTTTTGAAAGTGAGATTAGACCTGTAGTTGAAGCAACCGATACGTACCATAATCAAGATATGTTAGACATTTTGCGTGAGCAATGCACACTAATCGACAACGAAGAATGGAATAGTGTTCTTATCAATGTTGAAAAGCTAAAAGGCATGCTTGATGCGTGATCACAATGACATAGTAATGGACGAATCTGGTATGACAGTGATTACTAGTAGCACTGGTGATATTACTATCACAACTGGATATGATATGTCACATAATACTATAGATATTAGTAGTTTAACAGTTGATACAATAGACATAGACAGTATCACTCTTACAAACGATATTTGGGATGGAAATATTACTATCAACAATCCAGTAGAGTTCGAAGATACTATGCCCGATGTTGCTAAGGTAGAAGACATGTGCAACGAT
>JALRIY010000443.1 GCA_023255285.1 Algoriphagus sp. | reverse complement strand
AAAAGACCATGATTTAATATTTTCAGGACTTGCTAAAGTTATCTTTATGCTTCCAAAATTAGTTTCTGAAATATTGCCACCGTGATTATGATAAGTTTGTTTAGTTAAATTCTTTTCCATATTAGTTTAATTCTATGTTTAATCCTAAAGCCCTAATTTCCTTAATTAAAACGTTAAACGACTCAGGAACGCCTGATTCAAAATTATTATTACCTTTAACAATTGTTTCATAAACTTTTGTTCTACCAGCCACATCATCTGATTTAACAGTAAGAATTTCTTGTAATGTATAAGACGCGCCATATGCTTCGAGTGCCCAGACTTCCATTTCTCCAAATCTTTGACCACCTAATTGAGCTTTACCCCCTAAAGGTTGTTGAGTAACTAAACTGTATGGTCCAGTTGACCGCGCGTGTATCTTGTCTTCAACCAAGTGGTTTAATTTAAGCATATAAATAATTCCTACAGTGACGGGTCTGTCAAATTTCTCACCTGTTAATCCATCCCACAATGTTGTTTGGCCTGAATTAGGTAATTTTGCTAAGTTTAACATATCTTTAATGTCATCTGTTGATGCACCATCAAATACTGGCGTTGCTATTGGCACCCCGTTAGAAATATTTTCTACAAGTTCAAATAATTCTTTTTTATTTAACTTACTTACTACGTTTTCGTAATATTCTACTCCATAGATGTCTTTTAATTTTTTCTTAACATCATCTGATGTTTTTTCAAAATTTTTCA
>JALRIY010000442.1 GCA_023255285.1 Algoriphagus sp. | reverse complement strand
GATTGAAATATTAACCATTCACTTGCAGGACGATTAGGGTCAAACGGTGCATCACCAGCAGCATCAGATCCTGGTGCAGGTATTGCATCAGTTGAACCATCAATAGGATTAATTCCGCCTGGCGAACCTGCTCCAAATTGTTCAAGAGCTTCGTTAAGATCTGGATCTCGACCAGCAGCTAATTCTGCTGCTCTAGCTTCAATAATTCCTCGAGCAGTTGCATCATCGATACCTACAACATCTTCAAGTCCAAGTGCGGCAGCAATACTTCCGCCAAGTGTCGGGCCGCCATTTGCAAATACATTGTCACTACCTGTAGCAGAAATATCTCCACCACTATCTTGATCACCTACTCTATGTACCTTTGGCATTATCCTACTCCTGTTCCGTCATCTAAAGTATACGCAGGCGGCGGTGTACTTCCTGATGCTGCCGCTGCACGTTGTTGTTCTTCTGTTAAAGGAATAATTGCACCAGTAACTGGGTTAATCAAATCAGCATTTGGATTCGAATTAGGCACTGCTGTTTGTCCTTCTGGTCTCGGAGCAGGCCACCGCTTTCTAGTTGCAGTTGGATTAATAGCATCAGCGCTCGGCGGCGACCCTGGCTTTGGTGTATTAGATGAAAGATCATGATAACCAATTTGCGCACCTAATGCATACTGTACGACTTGTGGTATTGAACCACGCAAGCCGTCATCTGGTCCTGCTGTTGCATCTGCTTCCCAATAGTACAATCCGCTTAC
>JALRIY010000441.1 GCA_023255285.1 Algoriphagus sp. | reverse complement strand
CATTATTTCAGCAATACGAAGAGAATACTCTACTTCCTGTTCATCCATATACTATATACTATTAATTAATCATCATTCCACTTGCGGACATCATCCAATGTACGCTGTAATCTTTCTAATCTATGTTGTGTAGAGGCTAATATTTTCTTATCATCCTCTATTAAATGTTCTAATAGTATTCTAGCTCCTTCTTTTCTTCCCCACTTTTTCGGAAAAACAAAAGTTCTACCAATAGGCAGGTACTCTCCCTTTATAAGAGATGTACGCTCTCCTCTAAGAATAGGAGAAAACTCTCCCTTCTCATCTTCCCACAGCTCTAGTGTGAGATGCGTTGTAGTATTAACGGCTACTTGTTTTCCCATTTTTACTAATATACGAAATTAATTTGGAAAAGCCAAATTTATTCTCAATTATTTTTTTTAAACCATTGCATAGTATATAGTACGAGAGATACTCCTAAGAAAACTCCCAGCACTATTCCTCAGCGGCTGTTACAATAAGCTTTGTTGTTATTTCATCCATACCCCTAATATACAAAAAATATTTCACATATACAAGCTTTTTTATGTGAATTATGGGAAAATATTTTGTTTACATATGTAACATAGCTCGTTCACATTTGTAACCTAAATCCCTATAAAATTCTTATAAAAAAATTTTGCTAAGTGGCTAAGAATCCGTATGAGCCCCCAAGCTCCATTAATAGAGTAATATTAGCCCTTTTTATTTCTATGAGTGTGTTAAAAGGTGGTA
>JALRIY010000440.1 GCA_023255285.1 Algoriphagus sp. | reverse complement strand
TTCGAAAATTTCATTAATGTAATTATCACCAACATCATAACCCAAAATCTTTAGCTTTTCTTTAAATGCGTGTTTTCCTGAATGTTTTCCTAAAACTAAACTAGATTTTTTTAAACCAATAGACTCAGGGGACATAATCTCATAAGTTTCAACATTTTTTAACACACCATCCTGGTGAATACCTGACTCATGAGCGAATGCATTTTTACCCACAATAGCTTTGTTAGGCTGAACAGGAAAACCTGTGATCGAAGAGACCAACTTAGAAGTTTTGGATATTGCCTCTGTATTAATATCAGTGTGGACTTTAAGCAAATCAGATCTCACCCTCATGGCCATGACAACTTCTTCTAAAGCAGCATTTCCTGCTCTTTCTCCAAGTCCATTAATCGTGCATTCAATTTGTCTTGCACCATTTTCAACTGCATTCAATGAATTAGCTACTGCAAGCCCTAGATCATTATGACAATGAACTGAAATTATTGCCTTATCAATATTAGGAACATTATTTTTTACTTTTTTGATAATTTCTCCAAATTCAAAAGGTAAAGTATATCCTACTGTATCGGGAATATTAATTGTGGTAGCACCACTTGCTATAGCCAATTCAATACATCTATATAAAAATTCTATAGAAGATCTTCCGCCATCCTCACAGCTCCATTCAATATTGGGGCACAAATTTCTGGCAAAAGAGACACTATCTTTAATTTTATCAAGAACCTCTTCTTCTGTCATTTTAAGCTTGAATTGCATGT
>JALRIY010000043.1:14095-14374 GCA_023255285.1 Algoriphagus sp. | reverse complement strand
ATTTTATCTTTCAAGCTATGTTTGCTGCCACTGCGGCCACCATTGTATCCGGGGCAGTAGCAGAACGAATGAAGTTGGGACCATTCCTTATCTTCTCTTTACTCTATGTAGGCATCTGCTACCCAATTGTAGGGATGTGGAAATGGGGTGGCGGTTTTCTAAATACGCTTGCAACCCCATTCTATGACTTTGCTGGCTCCACCCTCGTCCACACAGTAGGTGGCTGGGCAGCACTCGTGGGCGCCTTCTTATTGGGACCTCGACTAGGAAAATACATGC
>JALRIY010000043.1:0-14085 GCA_023255285.1 Algoriphagus sp. | reverse complement strand
GGCCCTAACAGTCCCATGGCTACCATGGGAGTTTTTTTACTCTGGTTTGGATGGTATGGCTTTAACGGAGGCTCTGTCCTTAGCGCAGATCCAGGAACTGTTTCACGTGTATTTGTTACAACCTCTCTGGCTGCATCTGCAGGTGCCATTGGAGCCCTAATCACGTCTTACATCAAATTCAAAACCTATGACATCACCATGGTCCTTAATGGGATTTTGGCAGGCCTAGTGGGCATCACCGCAGGTGCAGATCAAATGGGAGTGATGGATTCCATCTGGATCGGCCTTATCGGCGGAGCACTGGTGGTCCTAGCGGTGATTGCATTTGACAAACTAAAAATTGATGATCCCGTAGGAGCTATTGCAGTACACCTAGTTGGAGGAATTTGGGGAACGTTAGCGGTTGGGATTTTTGGAAACTTAGCTGGGTGGAATCAGCTGCTCTCACAACTGATTGGTATTGGAAGCAGTGGTCTTTTCTGTTTCGCCACTTCCTGGTTGATCTTTTTTACGCTCAAGCGAACCGTGGGCATCCGTGTAGATGAAAGAGAGGAAATTGAAGGACTAGACATCAATGAACATCAGATGCGTGCCTATCCGGATTTTGCATCCAAGGCCTAAAAATCATACTACAAAAAATCCCCTAGAACTTTAATTTCTAGGGGATTTTTGTTTTATCCATTGGGCATCAGGGCCAATGGGCCCACATGTCGTAGCAAAATAGCTTGATGCAAATGTCCAAATTTCGAGTAGCACCAAACCTTGAATTCCACTAGTTCCTCTGGTAATAAATAGCCGATTCCTTTTTTCAGCTCTCGTTCAAAAAGAAACCTGTTGAAACTGACTTTTTGTAAAATAGTCTTTACGTAATCCAGCATGGCTTTAAAAATTTTGAAAATTGTAACTGATTTTAGGTTTTTCTACGGCAGGATATCCCAAGATGTTGCGTTATTTTGAGGGGAATAGTTGGAATTCCCCTATTTTCGCAACGATGATTACGACGGCACGCTATTTACTAACCCTACTTTGCATTTCCCTTTTTTTTGGGAAAGTAGCCATTGGACAGGAAGTGACTATTGAGCTAGGTGCAGATCAACTGGGGCTCAATGAGACGTTTACTATCAAAGTCACCCTATCGAATGAAAAAATAAAATCCTACGACCAATTTCCTGAAATCCAAGGATTTCAAAAACAAGGAATCTCTCAATCGTCCTCCATGAATATCATCAACGGACAGATGAGTAGCTCCACTAGCATTATTCAATACTATAAGCCTAGTAGAAAAGGTCAATTTACCCTTGGAAAATTTTCGGTTCTAATAAATGGCCAAGCGTTTTCCTCTCCAGGAAAACGTATTGTCGTCACGGATGCAGCAAAGTCAACTACTTCAGGAGGCAATGCCTTCGATCCTTTTGCAGAATTTTTCGGACGCAGTGGAGAAGTACCGGAATTTGTAGAAGTAGCTGATGAGGCCTTCTTCTCTGTTGGGATAGATAAATCGGAGCTGTATGCAGGCGAAGGATTTACGATGGATATCTCTTTTTTCATGTCCGAGCAAAATCAAGCCCCCTTTCAATTTTATGAAGCAGGAAAACAACTCGATGCGATTTTAAAAAAATTGAAACCTGCCAATGCCTGGGAAGAAAATTTTAACATCACCACCATCGAACCACAAGCAGTAGAGCTTAACGGAAAGAGGTGGGTGAAATTCAAAGTTTTTGAAAGCACTTTTTTCCCTTTCTCAGAAGGAAAAATTGAAATTCCTCAGGTTCCCTGGGAAATGATCAAATACAAAGTTGCAAAAAACCCCAGCCTTTTTGGGGCCAACCGGCAGGAAGATTTTAAAACCTTCTATTCAAGTCCTCGCAGCATTACTATCAAACCTTTGCCTCCACACCCTCTTAAAAGTGAAGTAGCCGTAGGTGTCTTTCAGCTTAAAGAAACTAGTACCACCTTGGAAGCGAAGACTGGAGAAGGCTTCGGGTACAACTTTGGAATTGCTGGGGTAGGCAATATTAACTCCCTATCTGCTCCAAAACGCCTTTCCGGCTCCAACATGAATGCCTACGATCCAAATGTTCGTCAGCAAATCAATCGAGGATATGGACGCGTATCTGGAATCAAAGAGTTTGACTATTTCATCACTTTAAATGAACCAGGTGACTACCCCCTTCAAAACTACTTTAACTGGATTTACTTTGATCCCATCCGGGAAGTATATGATACGCTAAAGCCACAAACTATCATTCGAGTAAGTGGAGAATCCAAAGTAAATGAGGCCCTTTCCGGCCAACGATTGGGTGGTATATACGATAAAATCACCACTGAAAGCAACCAGTTTTTAAACCAAGAATATAAGTACTATTTTACAACGGTAATCAATGTACTGCTATTTGGCGCACTCGCCTTGCTCGCGGTACTCATCTTACGCAAAAATAATGGGTAATTCTTTCGGTAAGCTATTTAAACTCACCACCTTCGGTGAATCTCATGGCAAAGCGCTTGGCGCTATCCTAGAAGGATGCCCCGCTGGGCTAGCTTTAGATCTTGAAAAGTTGCAACATGAAATGCAACGACGTAAGCCAGGCCAATCAAAAATCACAACTCAACGAAAAGAAGAAGACGAAATTGAGCTTCTGTCTGGGGTATTTGAAGGAATTACTACGGGAACTCCTATCGGCATCCTTATTCCCAATTCAGACCAGAAAAGCAAGGATTACGCACACATCGCCGATGCCTTTCGCCCCTCACATGCAGATTACACCTACTTTGAAAAGTATGGACACCGGGACTACCGAGGAGGTGGTAGGTCTAGCGCTCGAGAGACTGCCGCTCGGGTAGCTGGAGGTGCTATTGCAAAACAAGTATTAGCCACCAAAGGGATTACCCTGCAGGCTTATGTCTCTCAAGTAGGAGATGTCCAACTTCAAAAATCCTACACCGAACTTAACTTGGATTTGGCAGAAGAGAATATCGTCCGCTGTCCAGACCCTGCACTAGCCGAAGTAATGATTGAACACATCGACCAGGTTCGCAAAAACCGCGATACCATCGGAGGGGTAGTGTCCTGTGTAATCAAAAATTGCCCTCCAGGATTGGGTGAGCCTGTTTTTGACCGCCTCCATGCCGAACTCGGAAAAGCCATGTTGAGCATCAATGCCGTCAAAGGATTTGAATATGGAAGTGGATTTGAAGGTGTCAAACTCTTGGGGTCACAACACAATGATGCCTTTGTACAGCAAGATGGAAAGATTCAAACTCTTACCAATCATTCTGGAGGCATTCAAGGAGGTATAAGCAATGGAGAAGACATCTACTTTCGAGTAGCATTCAAGCCAGTCGCCACGCTCATGCAAGATCAATCCTCTATAAATACTGCAGGAGAAACAGTAACCGTTAGTGGCAAAGGCCGCCACGATCCCTGCGTAGTGCCTAGAGCAGTACCCATAGTCGAAGCGATGGCAGCTTTGGTAATTGCAGATTTTCTACTCCTTTCCAAAACCAACAAACTAGAATCCCTTTAACCCAAAAAACTTTTGAAAAAAATAGCTCTTCATACGCAAATTATCATTGGACTAATTCTTGGACTGGTTGTCGGATTATTGTTCGTTCAATTAGGCCTACCCGCTGAATTTGTTCTTGATTACATCAAGCCTATAGGAACCATTTTTATCAATTGCCTGAAAATGATTGCTGTACCTCTGGTATTGGCATCCCTAATTGTAGGAGTGGCCAACTTAGGAGATATCGCCAAACTCGGACGAATTGGTGGTAAAACAATCGCAGCCTACTTAAGCACCACTGTGATTGCAGTTACCTTTGGCCTTATTCTAGTAAATGTATTCCAACCTGGAAAAAGTCTTCCAACAAGCACCAGAGATAACCTCATGGCCTTGTACGACAGCAATGTCACTTCAAGAACTTCCGCTGCAGAATCACTCAAAAATCAAAGCCCCTTGCAACCGGTAGTGGATATGGTCCCGGAAAATATTTTTGCTGCTGCATCCAACAATGGAAGCATGCTTCAAGTGGTGTTTTTTGCGCTTTTGGTAGGAATTGCACTCCTTCAGATACCTGCTAAAAAAGGAACTCCTGTCATTGCCTTTTTTGATGGGCTCAACGATGTAATCATCAAAATAGTAGGATTTATCATGCTCCTCGCCCCCTATGGTGTGTTTGCATTGATGGCCTCCCTAATCGTAGAAATTACCGGTGAAGACCCTGATTCTGCACTTTCCCTACTTTTGGCTTTACTGAAATATAGCCTAGTGGTACTATTTGGTCTTACCTTGATGGTCCTTCTGGTTTACCCCCTAATCCTAAAGATATTTACCAAAGTCAACTATCTAGATTTTTTTAGAGCCCTGCGACCCGCACAACTACTTGCTTTTTCTACAAGCTCAAGTTCCGCTACCTTGCCTGTTACTATGAAGCAAGTCGAAGAAGAACTGGGCGTATCTGAAGAGGTGAGTAGTTTTGTCCTGCCACTAGGAGCCACCATCAATATGGATGGGACCTGTCTATACCAAGGTGTGGCAGCCGTTTTTATCGCACAGGCTCTGGGCCTAGACTTAAGCATATCCCAGCAGCTGATGATTGTTTTAACTGCCACCTTAGCCTCTATTGGCTCTGCTGGAGTTCCAGGTGCTGGATTGATCATGCTCATCATTGTTTTGGAGTCCATTGATGTCCCTGCTGCTGGATTGGCATTAATCTTAGCGCCAGACCGAATTTTGGACATGTTTAGAACCGTGGTAAATGTCACAGGAGATGCCATGGTCTGCTCTGTAGTTGCTGCCTCCGAAGGGGAACTTTCGGAAGGAGCATCGCCTCTGGTAACCAAAAAATAATTGCGGAATAGAGTAGGTTAAGTGACTCATTACAAGCAAGTATACTTGCGCACACCTTCATGCTCGGCAAAACACAAGATTATAGGCCTTGAATTTCAAGAAAGTGAAGGGTAAATAGAGTGCAGCTCCAAAGAGTCGATAGAACTTGTTTTAGACAGCTGAAATGCGGTTAAGCTTAATGATGTGTATACGAACCTAAAAAGTCAACCATCCTACCAAATTCCAAATCCGTAATTGCAGGAAAATTGGCGACCCTGAAGCTACTAGACTTTAAAGGTCCATAACCTCCTCCTAACTGCATACCTACCTTTTCGGCAGCTTTTTTTACAGCTACAATTACCTGCTCTTCAGCAGCAATAGCCGCTACAGTCGTACTTCGTGTAACTGAATTATCCACCAACAGCTTAAAAACCGAGGATTGAGCAACGATTTTTTCCAAATTAGCCATGCGTTGTCGCAATCGAGCATCCACCTGAGCAATGGGATCCAGATCCTGAAGTACGCGGTACAGCAAATAGATCCCTAGCACGTTGGGTGTGTAATGTGTCTGGTAGCTGGCAGCATTTTCCAACATAAAGCTGAGGCTATTGTACCTCCCTAACTCCCCCTTGCGGGCTACCTTTTCTTTGGCTTTTTTCGAAAGCAAAAGAATACCCAAGCCAGCTGGCAAGCCGAAACACTTCTGCACAGAAGCATACCAGACATCTGCCAAAGAAAAATCTAGAGCAATCCCCCCCATAGAAGAGGTTGTATCCACCGCAATCATTTTTTCAGGAAACTTGGAAGCCAAACTCTTCAACACCTCCATAGGCACTTGAGAAGCGTTGGAGGTTTCATTTTGAGTAATTGCCAAAAGATCAATTTCCGAACTCACCTCCAAATCAGCTACCAAAATGGATTGATTTGCCGCAATTTTGAGACCCTGAGTACTAGGAAGAATATGGCGAGCATAATCCACCCATTTTTTACCGAAGGAACCGGAATACACATGAAAGCTTGCTTGCTCTACTAAAGACTGGGAAATGATCTCCCAGCTCTCCGTGGCAGAAGAAGTAAATAGTAAAGTAAAGTCCTCCGGCAACTGTAATTTTTCTCGAAAAAGTTGCTCCGTATCCCGATACAAATTCATAAACACCGCACTTCGGTGATTGGCGCTCAAAATGCCTTGTGCATAGGCATCTTGAATGTAATTCGGAAGTGCATCATACACCTTAGAAGGTCCTGGAGCAAAAGTAATCATCGTCTTGCGGTAGTTAGAAAATACTGTACAGCCAGCGCATAGCCGGTTAGTCCTAAACCAGCAATCATGCCCACACAGGATTTAGATAGGATACTTTTGTGTCGAAATTCTTCGCGCTTATACAAATTGGAAATATGTACCTCCACGGTAGGAGTAGTGACTGCAGCCACTGCATCGGATAGCGCTACGGAGGTATGGGTATACCCTCCTGCATTCAAAATAATACCATCCATAGAAAAGCCCACCTCCTGTATTTTAGAAATCAACTCCCCTTCCACATTACTTTGGAAATAAGAGAGCTCTACCTCAGGAAATTGTGCTTGAAGCTGACTAAAATAGTTTTCAAACGATTCATTGCCATATACTTCAGGCTCCCTCTTGCCCAATAAATTTAGGTTGGGTCCGTTGATCACTTGGATTTTCATAGGTACATTGAAAAGAATTGCAAGTAAAGGTACCGACTGAAGTCAAGCTTGCCAAAGCTTCCTTCAAGGACTTTTTTGCTTCCGCTCCTTAATGCGGAATAAATAGGCTAGCGTGAATTCTAAGTTCGTGGAACTCATCTCAAAAATCCGATCCTGCGATTCAGGATTCGTAAAATCGTAGGCAAATCGCACTTCTACTGCTAGGGTAGACTTCCCAAACAGTTTGGAGATACCGGCACCCCCTGTCAACCCATACATACGTTTATTGGGCAAATCTGCAGGCTGCCCATAGGTTGGAAGCTCTTTTGGAACTGCCCCCGAATATTCCCGAGAAAGATCTTCCACCCGCCTTAGCACCCCAAAATGAGGGCCAAACTTTACTTGAATTCTTCCTGACCTTCCTGCAAAAATACTAGCTAAAACCGGAAATTTAAGGTAGGTAAATTCAGTTTGATTGACTTTCCCGGCATCATTGACTTGCGCAAATCCTAGCATCAATTGCTGTACATTGAGCTCTACTCCTGCATTTTTTGAATCAAAATACTCCAAAACTACGGCAAAAGAAGGGGCAACAATCCCTTCTACACTTTTGGAACGGGTACCAGCTGTCGCTTGATAGCTGTACGAACTAGTGGTCACTCCACCTCGAATACCAAGGCTTAGCTGCGCCGTAGCGATTGCTGGCAGGAAAAATAGAATTGCCCAAAAAAATAGTTTTGCCATCTCTCCCACTTCTATTTTTTGTTTAAAAGAAAAGTACCCTGAATAGGTTCACCTGTAACGGTAGTTCCCCTAATTTCTACAACAACAGGACCGCCTGTATCGTTGGAAAAAAAGGAAAGCGAAAGAGCTCCCGATTCAGTCGTTACCAAATAGGGATTCCAATACAAGGTTTGTCGATCATCCCGAGTTTCTGTCAGACTAGTTGATGGATAGGATCGAACAACAAAATCATTCGGTACAGGAAATCCTTCAAGAGTATACCTCAACATTCCTTTGCCATTCAAGACAGCTTCTTCTTCCTCTAGATTATCTTTTAGGTAAATGGCAATGACTCCATTTCTTCCTTGATCACCCAACATGGGGACCATTCGAGACACTACTTCCACTCGATCTATATCAAAGGGATTAATGGTCCGAATATTATCTGCTGCAGTAGACATTCCTCCCCCCACGAGAACTATTCCATCTACCATGACTACAGGCTCCATAGAACTTAAGGCCGATGCAGCTCCGCCGCGTAGACGGATACTCTGCTGACCGGTGCCCCCAACTAAGTTGACTTGGGCACCAGGAATATTTCCAACCAAGCTATTGACCAAATCGGAGGAATTGCCTGTTTTAGTCAATTTTTCGCCTTCAATCACAAAGTCAGGATTCCCATAGATGGCTTTTGGAATTGACTTTTCTTGAAAAGCTTTTTCATTCCCAGTAGCTTCTAATTTAGACCTTAAGACCGGTGTGGCTAAGGTAGTCACCTTCGGGAAATACGGGGAGGCAGGCAATACCACAGGAGCTTTTAATGGATCATTAATTTGTACATTCAAGGGCCTCCCTTTTCGGTCGGCAGCTACAAAACCAAAGCGAAGAGTCCCATAAAACTCCATGTCTTCCATCCTGAAATAGCCTTCCGAATTGGAATTCAGTTGAACCATTCCCTGAAACTCATTGACAAAGGCGGTAACCTCTGCCGAAAGACCCTTTCCTTTTTCGTCTGTAACTCTCCCCGTAATTGAAAGCCGAGTTTCAATTCCATATTGAAATCGCTCTGTTCCCAAATTTTCAGGGACAGCACTAAGTGCCAAACTAGTTTGTAAATCCGTTTCACGGGCGATAGGTACCAGCTGCTCTGCATCCCATACCCCAATAGAAAGGTTAGCTGGTGCTGGACGACCATTTTTATCTGTTACAAGCAAACTGAGACTAACCTCTTCTCGGGGTCCAAAATTTTGGGTAGCCATCTTCAACTGTACCCCACGATTGACCCACTGGTTTACCCCCTCTGATGCAACCACTCGCTTGTAGGGATTTAAAACAGGAAGCGCCTGTATAAAATATTGGTTGGGACCGTAATTCCGCATCCAATTGGTATAGGCTCGTAAAAAATACCGATCACCCGAAAGAGAATCTGGAAGAACCAAATCTCCCACAACAATTGCATCCCGAATTGGGAATTTTTTTTCAATAAGTATGTCCCGCTCCTCTGTCAACACTTCCACATGCAGGACTTTACTCAATGCATCTCGCAGGTAGGGATTGCCATAGGCAAAGTACCCTTTGAAAAAAAGTGAGTCCCCCGCATAGTAATAGGGCTTATCCGTATGTAGATACACCTTCTCCTGGTAATTTTTAGCAGATTTCGACAGGTCTTGTAGCAGGATTCCTCTTTCTGCATCGTAATCCAATGGCAATAAATTGGAAATCCGCTTTCGATCCATATCCCCAGAAAAAACAAGGTCCTCGGGGTTCATTACCGTACCATTCTCTCGAACTCTCAGTTGCCCATTTTTCACTTCCAGCCAAGAGATTGGATAAGGCGCATCCCGATAGGTATTGGCTTGAGCAAATCCCTTTTGGTAGTGAATCTCAATACGCCCTTTGAGCTGCAGTAAGTAATCTCCAGGAGAACTACTTGGTAGTACAAGGGGATCGGCTTTGTAAGGTACTACAGACTTACCCAGTTCGTTGGCAAAGATATCGGACCGCATATTCATGCTTTCAGAACCCCCTGCTTTATCCCCGTACAAGAAAAATCCTTCCTGCTGGTAGTTCCCTTTGATCAAGGAGCGAAATAAATTCATAGGAGACCGACGGTAAATTGCAGCTCTATTTCTTTCCCAAAGCTCTATCTGTTCTTTTGAATCTGTCGGCAATAATTCAAACCGAGCTGCCCCTACAATACGATAGGTGGCAGGCGCGTCAATAAACTCCTTCAGGTTGAAAGTAATTTTGTACCCCAAATAGCGGTTTTCAATTTCAATCGGCTGCTCAGCACGAGCCACAAAACTTCCTTTTTCGGTAGCCTCGGGAAAATCTATCACCCAGGGATTGAGAATACTAGTCTGTGTCGCAGCCTCATCTATCCCCAAAAAAAGGCTTTGAAATTTTCGGAGGTCTCGCTCCCAACTTTTATCCCGCGAAGCCTTGACTTCCTGTTCGGAAAGCTCCTGTTCAAGTGGACTCAGGTTCAAATTAAGGGTAATTGTCCCTCCTGGTTTTAGGGTAATTGTTCTAGTTTGGGCAATGTAACCTAGGAAGGAAAAGCCAATTTCTACCGTCCCTACTTCCAAGCCCGAAAGCGTGAAGTTTCCCTCGAGATCAGTAGCGGTAGAAATAGTAGTATTATTCACAAAGACCGAACAAAAAGGCAAAGCTTCCCCCGTCTCTGCATCCTTTACTTGCCCAGTGACCGTAGCCGTTTGTGCCATACTAGTAAAGGTGCAAAACACAAAGGAAGCGATTAGAAGAAGTTTTTTCACAAGGAAATTCGAATAAGTAGCAGATAGATTATTTTTGCTCGGGCTCTATTGTAGGCTCGTTGAGTACAAAGGTCCCCGAAATAGGTTCCCCAAGTTCTGTAATCCCACGGACTTCTACCAAAATTGGCCCTGATTTTTCGTTAAGAAAAAATTCAATGGGAATAGAAAGCTTTGATCCATCGTTGGTAAGGGTGGGATTCCAATATATGGTAGGCCGGAAGGGTTTTAAGTAAGGGTAAAACTTCCTCCTACCTTCTGTGATCTCAAATGGGAGACTCTCTGCAAACCCTTGCAGCTTCAGCAAAGTAAAATTATTTAACTCTTTTTGGCGCTGCTCCCCACTTTTTAAAATTAGAGAGATCACTCCATTTCGACCCAAGTCTCCATACATTGGCACAAGACGACGGATAACTTCTACCCGCTCTATGTTGAAAATATTTATGCCTTCCAATACCTCATAAACAGATCTACCCCCTCCACCTCCTAGGGTTGTTCCTGAAGATCCATTGGATGGGGCCCCATTGATAAGGACCAAGGGTTCGCCCCCTCTAAAGGACACCCCTACATTAGGAGGAGAACCTACAACCCTCAACCCTGCAACCTGTGCGGACAAGGCATATAAAAATTGGAGGGTAGTCCCCCCCAAATTCATCCCTTCCGTGAAGACCACCTTATCAGGTTCCCCATAAATCATAGGACCTATTGAATTTTCCTTTTTTTCCTCTACTACAGCCTCCTCCAGCATGATTTCCCCTGGTTGAAGGGATTGGATAGGTCGGATAGCGGCATCGGGCTGTTTTCCTCTAGGTACTATCTTTGGAAAAGAGATAGTGTTTAGATCCTTTCTGGTGGGATAGGATTTAACATCCAATTGAATAACTCGAATCGGCCTAGCATTTTGGTCGCTTGCCTGCAAAGACACCTCAAAATCGCTAGTAAAATTTATGTCCGGAAAATAAAAGGTCCCATCTTTTGCTGACTTAAGGGTACGTACATCTTCGTATCCGTTGATAAATGCCTTGATGGAACCTGGTATAGGGACCCCGTTTTCGTCCAGAAGTTTACCTGCCAACTCAAACGCTTTTTCAACAGGATATTCCTCTACTCCAGATTTTCGTTTGGACAGCTGCAAAAGGGACTCTATTCCTTGGTAATCTGGCACATAGACTGCCTGGTTACCGTCCAATACTGACACTGAGAAGTTCGATTTCAATGGTTTTCCCTCTTCATCCAGGGTCAGGATGTTGAGCCTAACTTGTTCCCCTGGCTCGTAATTTTGTTTGTCCGAAAAAACACTAATTTTTTTAGAGGCTGAAGCAATTGGAAAAGGAGCAGGTTGAAACTGGTGGGGTAAAATTTGAATAGGCAAAATAAATTCCTCTTGCTCATAATTGAGCCCCCAAGCAGTATACGCACGAAGGTAAAAATTACCCGTTTCTGCCAAATCAGGAAGGGAAAGATGCCCCTGGGCAACTCCCCCCTTGATTTCCACAACCTGATGGATCCATTCGTAGCCTGTCCCATCGACCAGCTCAAGATGCAGCACCTTACTTAGCTCCTCCGCCATCAAAGGACTTCCATAGGAAAGGTAAGCTTTGAAATAAATATTTTCTGCTGGCCAGTAATGCTTCCGATCAGTATGCAAATAGATTCGTTCTTGCATCACTAGGTCATTTTTTTCCAAATTAGCCAGTTTGGTCATGCGCTCCGCATTGAAATTAGCGGGTACCCCAAAAATTGGATTTTGATTTAAGAATACCCCTCCCAAAACCAATTGGTCAGATGCCACAGGGCTGCCATTGAGATGAACGAGCAGTATCTCCCCACTGTAATCCAGGCTTCCTTGTGATCCATCTGCCAAGGTTACCTCCAAGGGTTTGGTGAAAGAAAGTTGGTAAACTCCTGCCTGAGATGTAAAAGCCACTTCTGGGTTTGCCGGAGTGGGGAAGTCAGTTGTTTTCCCTTCCATCAACTGTGCGATGTAATGCCTAGGACTGGACAGATACCCCTTCAAACGAGCGGCCCTTCTCCCTTCTTCCAAATGCTCTTCTTTGGGCAATTCAAAATATACGTAGGTCAAAGATTGAGGGGTGGAGGAATCTAAAGTAAAGGGGTCAAAATACACCGAAATCAAGTAGCCCGTTTCTAGATTGGAAAAAAATAAGGGCTCGGTTGCATGCACCCGATAAGAATTATTTTGTTGTTCCTCAAAAATCAGCTTATCTGGATTTAAAAATTGAATTTGCTCTCGTTCCAAGCCTTCCCCTACAAAGGCTTCCTTCAATGCCTTTGTCAACTTATTGATTTTGGATTTGGACAAATCAGAAGCCGTGAAACTAGAATTTTCTTGCTTGTTGAGACGAATGGAAAGCTGGATTGAAATTCCTGCTATGACCTGAATCTCTTGGCTAAACTTTTCCCAGCCTAGACCCCGAACCTGCAGCTCCCAGGTCCCTTCAGGAAGGTTTGTAAGTTGAAAATTGCCATTTTCATCAGAAAAAGCTTGAAAGGTGGTGTTTGGGATAAATACATGGATCTCTGGAAGTGGGGAAGCTGTGGCGCTAGAGACAATCGTTCCACCCAAGCGTCCAGTTTGTGCAAGTAGTGAAGAGGAAAGAAAATTCAACAGAAAGAAACTCATCGCTAGGAATAGCTGGAATAGCTGGATTTGACTAGCCTTCCTACTAGTCCTTGAAAATTGACTGCTTATTGAAAATTCTCCTTGGTGGACCATATGGTTTTACTTATTTAAATGATTATCCGCAATCTTACCAGTAACCTAAGATTTCTTTGAATTTCTTCGGATAAATGTTCCACAGACGACAGTCCACAGCCCACCTAGATAAACTTCAAACCTCATTTTCTCTCGTTACCTGTGACAAAGCGGATAATCAGACTTATTTATATCAAAAAATAGAATCCCCTATAACCACAAAAGCCTCGGTTAAAGAAGCTTTTGTGGACAGTTTAGGACTTAATCTTGAATCTGATCCTCTCTTTCTTGGAGTTTTTTATCGGCCACATTCTTGTTTAGAAAGGCATTGATCGCCTCGATAGGAAGGCTGGAAGAGATCTCCCCGAAGGAATTGATTTCCATTTTGAACCCTTTTAATTCCTCGTGTACGCGGGGCTCTTCTTCTTTTTTCTTCTTTTTAGTCATCTCAGTCTACAGTTGCTAGCGTATCTAACGCAAATCGAATTCTTTTGGCTACTTCTTGCGGACCTAAAATCGCAAAAACTTCCATCAAATCTGGTCCTGCACCTAGCCCGGTTACTGCCAGTCTAACAGCCTGCATGACTTTTCCAAGTTTGATTCCTGAAGCTTCTGCTGAGCTTTCCAAAAGTGCTTTGGCAGCTGTACTATCAAAGGGAGTGGCTACTCCCGATTCCAATGCGAGTGCATAGGCTTGAAGTAGAGTGACGGCATCGGTATTCCATTTTTTGGCTGCTACCTCTGAATCAAAGTCGCTAGGTGCTTGGTGAAGAAACTGGCTATCTTTCCAAAAGTCCCCTGGGAAGGTAACCCGATCTCGAAGTAAGGAGACGATAGCTCCCGATTTTTCTTGAGAAAGTGTGGTACCAGCTGCTAAGGAATCCTGTTGCAGGTAAGCGATCAAGTCTTTTGTAGACTTACTCCGCAAGTAATGCTCGTTAAACCACTTCGCTTTGGCAATGTCAAATTTAGTTCCTGACTTACCTATGCGTTCGATGGAGAATGCTTCTACAAGTTCCTCTAAGGAGAAAATCTCCCGCTCATCCCCAGGGTTCCAACCAAGGAAGGCAAGGAAATTGAGCAGTGCATCGGGTAGATAACCTGTTTCACGGAAGCCACTTGACTTTTCTCCTGTAAATGGATCTATCCAATTGAGCGGAAATACTGGAAATCCCAATTTATCTCCATCTCGCTTGGAGAGCTTGCCATTGCCATCAGGCTTGAGGAGCAGGGGCAGGTGGGCAAACTGGGGCATGGTATCCTCCCAGCCAAAAAACCGGTACAATAGTACATGTAGGGGGGCCGATGGGAGCCATTCTTCTCCACGGATTACATGGGTGATGCCCATGAGATGATCATCCACAATATTGGCTAAGTG
>JALRIY010000439.1:360-758 GCA_023255285.1 Algoriphagus sp. | reverse complement strand
ACATTTGTGAATTACATGAGTTTGAAAACACTCAAAGAAAACTTAGATAACTTTGAAAGAGATATCTATCAACAAGTTGATTTAACAAATCAAAAATTGGACAAGAAGGAGAATGAGCTTATCAGATATACTGATGAACTACATTCTAAGCATGAGAATGACTTAAACGAACTTTATCGTTATGTTGATTCTCGTACGGATAAGTTGGAAGCTAAGTTTAGTAACCAACTTGCATCTGGTGTAGAAGTAAAAAACGCATTGGATAAAATTAACAAAGTTGAAGCTGATTTAGATGACTTTGTTAAAATGTATAGAAATCAGTAAATAAACCATAAAGAACGATAGTTAAGCGGGAGTAGCTCAGTTGGTAGAGCGGCAGCCTTCCAAGCTGCAAGTCG
>JALRIY010000439.1:0-350 GCA_023255285.1 Algoriphagus sp. | reverse complement strand
ATTTAATATAATCTGTAAAGTATGGATAAGGTTCTTGTTTTGAATTCAGATTACACACCACTAAATGTAACTGATATTCGCAGGGGATTCATCTTAGTTATAAAAGGAAAAGCTGAGATAATCAAAGAGGATTCAAAAAAGATTATTACTACCGTTGGTGAATTCGTAAGACCTTTGATTATCCGCTTGTTAAACTATGTTGGATTTAGACATGAATCAATCAAAGTTAATCGAAAACGAATTTTCCGAAGGGATGGTAATAAATGTGGGTATTGTGGTTCAAATAGAAATCTAACAATTGACCATATTATACCTCGCTCGAAAGGTGGTACAAACACTTGGAAAAATAT
>JALRIY010000438.1 GCA_023255285.1 Algoriphagus sp. | reverse complement strand
TCTATTTGGTCTTATTAATTTATTTAATCTTTTATATAATTTAGGCTTTACTTCTGTTACACTTGGATATAAAAATGCTTGTTGTGGTGTTTTACCTAATCCATTAACAAAAAATTCTCTTGCAATTGTCCTCCATTCATTTGTCAATTTACTTTGGTAATCTAAAAAAAACTTACCAGTTCCAAATTCAACATAAGCAGAATAATTGTAATTTGAATCAATAGAATATCTTAAAAAAGACATTTGATTGGCACTTATTCCTGATGCAATCATACCTGGTGCTTTACTTTTTGCTAATAAAGCAATTTCTTCAGCAGCAGCAGCTAATTCCATATCAACCTCTTTTGCTAAATCATTTTTAAGTTTCTTTAATTTATTTAAAGAATCCTTTAACTGCCTATCATTTATTCTGCCATAAAATGCCATTATATTACCACTTTTTTATATTGATGATAATTAAGACCATCCCATGTAGGATATTCTTTTAGTAATGCAGATGCTTGATCTCCTTTAAAGTTTTTACCTCTATTTTGATACATCCAAGAAACAAGTGTTAATATATCATTTTTTATATCTTCTGGTAATAAACTATAACCAGCTTCGTATGTGATTATGTAATTACCTTGTTCATATAACCAAATCTTATCACCTATAATCTCATAATCATCGTTTTTAACCAATATTTGATATTGATTGAATCCAGTTTTCCATTTTATCTCATTTACACATTTTAATGGCCCATAAGGAACATCTATCATCCAAACATATGGAACT
>JALRIY010000437.1 GCA_023255285.1 Algoriphagus sp. | reverse complement strand
CATCAATGGTTGCTTTTGTTATGAAAAGATTAGACTTCTTTAATAGGGAAGATGTTCATATTGTAGCTACTGGAACAACTGGTACTATGATTACCCACGCTGGAGTTGATAAAGTTGAAATGGTTAATTCAGGACCTTGGGGTGGTGATGCTGAAATAGGAGCAATGGTTAGTAGAAAAGAAATTGATGCTGTAATCTTCTTCAGAGACCCATTGGATAAACATCCACATGATGTTGATATTTCAATGTTGATGAGATTGTGTGATGTACATGATATACCATTAGCAACAAATTACAAATCAGCTCATATTACTATAAAATATTTTACTGAGAGACTTGTGTAATTAAAAAATCTTTCGTATATTTGTAGTGTTAAAAAAACAATGGCTCCATAGTTAAACGGATATAACAACTCTCTTCTAAAGAGTAATTCGTGGTTCGATTCCACGTGGGGCTACAAAAGATTAAGTTCTTTGACATATTGGATAAGTTGCCGAAGTGATGAAATGGTAGACATGAGGGACTTAAAATCCCTTGGGCAGTAATGTCCGTGCCGGTTCGAGTCCGGCCTTCGGTACAAAGCGGGGTGTGGGAAAGTTGGTAATCCGCTTGGTTTGGGACCAAGAGACTCGCAGGTTCGAGTCCTGCCACCCCGACCAAACGGACTTGTAGCTCATTCGGTTAGAGCGGCACACTCATAATGTGAAGGTAGTAGGTTCGATTCCTACCTGGTCCACACCCAGACGTGTACATAAGCGAATATCGTATAATGGTTATTAC
>JALRIY010000436.1 GCA_023255285.1 Algoriphagus sp. | reverse complement strand
CTCAATAACACAAAGCACATCCCCTTCATTAATAGTTTTGCCTACTTCTACAAAGGCTGGTTTGTCAGGAGCGCCTTTTCGGTAAAAAGTACCAATGATAGGTGACTTGATGGTAATCAGGTGATCCTCTTCCTCTTTTGCAGGTTCTTTTGCAGCGGGCTCAGCGGCTGGAGCAGGAGCAGCAACAGCTGGTGGAGCAGCAACGGCTTGTACTTGGGGCAGAAGTGTGGTGTGCTCAACGGGAACAGGATCACCACCGGTTTTAATGGTGATTTTCACATCTTCCATTTCTAATTTCACTTCACTTGCACCCGACTTGGCTACAAATTTGATTAAATTTTGAATGTCTTTAAGATCCATACTTTTTTCAGTTTAGTTTTTATAAGCCCACGTTAAATAGGCAGCACCCCAAGTAAATCCTCCGCCAAAGGCAGCAAAAATCAACTTATCACCGGGAGTGAATTTTGATTCGAAATCATTAAGTAAAAGCGGCAATGTTGCCGCAGTAGTATTCCCGTAATGGGAAATGTTCATCAATACCTTTTCCTCAGAAAGGTTTAGTCTTTGAGCAGTAGCATCAACAATACGTTTGTTGGCTTGGTGAGGAACAAGATAATCAATATCACTTCCCTTTAATTGATTGCGGAGCAGAATTTTTTCAGCCACATTGGCCATTTCAGATACGGCAAATTTGAAAACCACTTTTCCTTCTTGGTGAATATTATGCCATCCGGAATCGAATGTGCTTTGCGTTGTAGGATGCAATGAACCTCCGGCTTT
>JALRIY010000435.1 GCA_023255285.1 Algoriphagus sp. | reverse complement strand
GATGTTGTAGTTGTTTCCACTGTGTCGTGTATCTATGGTCTGGGTGCTCCGCAAGAGTACTTAGAGGCCATGATTACGCTGTCCGTGGGGGAGAGGATTCCCCGAGAAGCCATTCTTCGTCAATTCGTCTCAATGCAGTATTCACGCAATGACATTGACTTCTCCCGAGGAAACTTCAGAGTTCGCGGAGACACCATAGAAATCATCCCAATGTATGAAGAGCTTGCTGTTCGCATTGAGATGTTCGGTGATGAAATTGAAGCGCTTTATAGCCTCCACCCACTCACAGGGGATGTTGTCGAAAAGCTCGATATGGTTTCCGTCTTCCCAGCTTCGCACTACGTAGCCAGTGAAGAGATTATGAAGAAAGCCATTGTCACGATCCGTGAAGAAATGGAAGAACGTGTTGCGGAATTTGAGAAGCAAGGAAAGCTCCTAGAAGCTCAACGCCTGCGCATGCGCACCACATTTGACCTAGAAATGATGCAACAGATTGGTTTCTGCTCGGGCATTGAGAATTATTCACGTCACATTGATGTTCGTGAACCGGGAGAGGCTCCACAGTGTCTCCTGGACTACTTCCCGGATGACTTTCTTTGTGTCATAGACGAGTCTCACGTGACGGTGCCACAAATTGGTGCGATGCACGAAGGTGACGCTTCTCGTAAGCGAACACTCGTCGAACACGGTTTCCGTCTTCCATCTGCAATGGATAACAGACCCCTCCGTTTCGATGAATTCAAAGAACGTGTTGGTCAAACTGTCTATCTTTCGGCCACC
>JALRIY010000434.1 GCA_023255285.1 Algoriphagus sp. | reverse complement strand
CGAAAACCCATTCAAGAATTCCCTTGCACGATAAGGAAAAGATATGTACAAACTAAACGGAAAACCCCTGACCCTTGACCGTCCTTTCACGGTTGATGGTACTCAATACCCAAGCAACTGGCTCCGCATGGCAAGCGAGGCAGACAAGGCGGCTCTGGGCATCACATGGGAGGCTGACCCTGCGCCTGTTGATTTCCGCTTCTACTGGTCTGAGGGCAACCCCAAGGCTTTGGAAGACAAAGAGGAATCAGACGAAGATGGCAACCCTCTGTACGTCAAGGTGCTTGGCGAGGTGGATGGCGAACCCGCAATGGTTGACAGCGACGAGCGCCTAGTCACCAAGGGCTTGAAGTCACAATGGATTGCGCAGGTCAAGGCAACCGCTGGCTCTATGTTGGCTGCTACCGACTGGATGGTGATTCGCAAGGCAGAGCGTGATGTGCCCATTGACGCTGATGTTGCTGCCAAACGTGCTGCAATTCTGGCTGAAGCCAACCGCCTTGAGGCGGCAATCAGTGCTTGTGCCGATGTTGATGCCTTGATTACGGTGGTGTCGGCGCAGAACTGGGAGTAATAAATGGACCCGATCAGCCTCTTCATGGCGGCTACTGCCGCTTTCAATACCGTCAAGAAGCTGGTCGAAGCCGGGCGTGAAGTCGAAGACGTACTAGGTCAAATCGGCGTTTGGATGGGGAAAGCGACCGAACTAAACGCTCTGGACAGTAAAAAGCCCGGTATCTTTCAGCGCATTGGCAGCGGTAAATCTGTCGAACAAGAGGCA
>JALRIY010000433.1 GCA_023255285.1 Algoriphagus sp. | reverse complement strand
CTTGCTGTTGGGCGCGAGTCCCGCTGCAATGCCACTGTTCTTCCATTTAGGCCTTGCCTTGATTTGGGTGGCAGCTGCTCTAGGCTTGTGGTCTATGGTGTCCTATATCAGGGCGGCTCAGGGCGAGATGTTTAGCGGCAAGTAAATAATACAGTGCGATCAGCGCTTGACTTGCCACGGTTTGGCATTAAAATAACGCTCTCTCTGGATGGCAACAGGCCCCTGTCATCGGAATAATCCATGTGGTTGTTCGCAGAGTCGAGGAGGCGCTCTTCACGTTATCACTTTGTTGAGTTGTCGAATCACCGCCTAGACACGAGTTTAGGTGACCAGATAAAGCGGGAATAGCTCAGCTGGTAGAGCACGACCTTGCCAAGGTCGGGGTCGCGAGTTCGAATCTCGTTTCCCGCTCCAATCTCTCTTCTTTCCCAATAAAACTCAGCGCTCCGGCGCCCGGTTTTTGCTTGGGTTTGAATTAGTAATCGCACTGTAGCAGAAAAAGAATGCCTCTCGGGATGTGTTTTGCTATAGTTCGCCCTCGCATTAGAACGTGATACGGCTGGGTGGCAGAGTGGTCATGCAGCGGACTGCAACTCCGTTAACGCCGGTTCGATTCCGACCCCAGCCTCCATTCACTTTCTCTATGCGTCTTCAGTGATCGCAGGAAGACCGCGTTGCACGGTTTGCTGCGAGCCTAGAGTTAGGCTCCTCTGCACTGTCGCTCAAGCCCCCCAGCCCGGGTGGCGAAATTGGTAGACGCAAGGGACTTAAAATCCCTCGGTGGAAACACCGTG
>JALRIY010000432.1 GCA_023255285.1 Algoriphagus sp. | reverse complement strand
TCTGGCTCATTAACACCTAGTTTGATTGTTAATACACCATCTTCCATTTTAGCATCATTAACAACTGCTTTATCGTGTAAAGCAAATTGTTTGAAAAATTTTCTAGCTGCTAAACCTTTTTCAATGTAGTCTTTTTCTTTGTCTTCTACTTGACCAGAAACAGTTAATACACCATCTTGATATTGAACTTTAACATTCTTCTTATTGAATCCTGCTAAACCTAATTCAATGCCGTATTCACCTTTTCCATATTTTACTACGTTGTAAAATGGAAACGATTGTACTTTTGACCAACTATCAAAAATAGAGTCAAATGCATCACCAAACATTCTGTCTGTGTGATTCCAAACGTCTTTATTGAACTTATTGATTAAATCTAATGCTGTCATATTATCCTCCTTATTTAAGCAAGTTTAATAGGCCACAATATTGTGCACCTGCAACATAATATAATTATTATATTAAATATGTCAAGACCAAGGCGTGTATTGAGTTTTACCGTTATCGTCTCTGTAAGCTATTAAAGGTTGTTTTCTGTTTAAATCAGAAGAATAAGAGCAATGGACCCACCCGCTCATAGGGTCTCCCTCTTTGTAGAACTCGAGGATTAGCTGGTCAAAAATAAGGTTCTCCTTGATCCATGTTGCAAGTTCCTTGTTATCTACACCAGGAATCTCAAAGTCGGCTGCTGCAGCTTTACCTAAAGCTGTGTGTTGGCTATGGATTGATGAACCTATTTCTAAACACAGTTGCGCGCATCTAAAACCAGAACTTATGATAAGAGGTTTGTCAAACTG
>JALRIY010000431.1 GCA_023255285.1 Algoriphagus sp. | reverse complement strand
CTTTTGCAATACGACTTGTGCTCCACTTGCATTACCCATACGACATGACTTGTACCAATCCCATTTTTGTAGAAGTCCGTAAATGAATCCGCTTGCAAAAGCATCTCCAGCACCTAAGGTATTCAGTATTTTAACGGGGAATCCGGGCACTTCAATAGGATCTTCTCCCTTACAATAAACGCTTGCGCCACGAGCACCTCTCTTAACAATAAGTACCTTGGGTCCGAGAGTTAGTAATTCATCAATCGCGGCATGCAGGTTTCCCTTAATTTTTGGTGAAGAAATTTGTTGGTGCGTGATGCTTACAGCTTCTTTATCCCTCAAGGTGGCGGCCAAGATCTCTTCTTCTGTTCCAATCGCAATATCAATTCGACAGAGTAAACTTCGAATGGTGATACCGAAAGCCCGATAATCGTGCCATTGATCGGCTCTGAAGTCAAGATCAAGTAAGGTTTGGGCTTTAGATTTTGATGCTATTTCAGCTGCTAAAAAACAGGCACTTCTGCTTGGCTCTTTATTAAGCGCAGTGCCATTAAGCAATACGATTTCATAGCGTTCTACCTGGGCGCGAAGTACATCGTCAATGTCTATTTTGCTGTCGGCGGCATTGTCTCGATAAAAGACCAGTGGAAAACGATCGGGCGGTTCAATACCCAAAACCACCGCACTGCTGCGTGCATTCGCCTTAATGGGGATTAAAGAAGTGTCAATATTTTCGCGATTCAGAAAGTTCAAAATAAAGCTTCCCACCTTGTCTTCACCGACAGCAGTTAAGAGACTTGTTTTAATTCCTAATCTCGAACAGCC
>JALRIY010000430.1 GCA_023255285.1 Algoriphagus sp. | reverse complement strand
TGACATCGATGACCTCATCTCCGAGTTGAATATTAAAGACATTAGTCTATGTAAATAAAATCTGCAAAAAACGAATCACACAATATGCACAGTACATGGGGAAAGAAATAGTGGGACTTATTTTTTATTTGAGCTATTGCGCAAACATCAATTAATAGTATTTGATGGTGTGTGTTTTGGTAAGCTATCTGTCTTATGGAAGCATGGTTATCCGACAAAAAGATTGAAATTATTAAGTTACGGACGGGTTATTAATTTTTTAATATTTAGAAATCTCGACGATTGGTTGATTTCTATGTATAACAATCCATATTATTTGAAATTGGACAAAAATACTACATCATTCCGCGATTTTCTAACAAAAAAACAAGAGCTATCCGGCGATGACGATGTTCCAGTAAATTATATAAATAAGAAGGTGTTGAACCATACAGATGAAGGCAAGACTATTTTTGAAATTAGATATCAAAAATTAGATAAATATCTACGTTTTTTTGAAGAAAATAACGATGTAGTTATTGTAAATCTCAACTATTTACAAGACAGAAAAAATTGTACACATTTTTTAAACTCTATCAATAAAAAGTATGGTTTTAACATGACACGTATTTGGAATACTATACCTATACATACAAAAACCAAAGAGATAAACAAACAAAATCGTGTATACGATACAAAAATTGGTGATACTATAAGATCCATTATCGATCAATCACAAAACGAAGATATTGAAAATCGTATCAAACACTTGACATTTGAAATGAAGTGACTTGATTAAAGATTTGGGGGGAACTAAGAATTAGAACACTAT
>JALRIY010000042.1 GCA_023255285.1 Algoriphagus sp. | reverse complement strand
CAATTTCAGAAATATCAAGCCCTCCCAGGCGATAGATCACAACTTGCTCCCCTTCCATTCCCACAATGGTGCTTTCCAGACCTACTGCACATGCACCACCATCAAGAATATAAGGGATTTGTGCCCCCAACTGTGTGGCCACATGTGCTGCCTGTGGAGGACTGATGTACCCAAAAGGATTGGCACTAGGTGCCGCAAGTGGAAAATCAAGCTGCGCTAGGAGCGCCAAGGTCAGCGGGTGATTGGGTACCCGCACGGCTACACGATCCAAGCCAGAGGTAACTAGATCGGGTACACTGGCTTTTCGAGGCAATAAAACAGTCATGGGACCAGGCCAAAAGGCTTCGGCTAAACGCTTGAGTTTCTCTGGGAATGCAGTTACAAATGAATTTACCTGCTCCAAGGAAGCCACATGTAGGATCAATGGATCAAAGCTAGGTCGGTCTTTTGTTTCAAAAATGGAACTCACTGCCTTCAAATCGAGTGCATTGCCCGCCAATCCATAAACCGTTTCGGTTGGAATAGCAACCAGTTGTCCCTTTTTAAGATAGGTGGATGCTTTTTGAATATCTGTCCCTACCTGCACCATTATTTTGCTTCACAAAAGTCCTTAATCCAAGTTTCTGCTTCTTGGTACCCCAAGGAAAGTGCCATCTTCAATTCAGCACAGCCTTCATTTTTTTGGCCCAAAGCACTCATGCGAGTGACACCAAGTAAGTAGTAGGCTTCCCCATTTTTTGGATCCAAATTAACCGTATTGGTGAGGGATTCCATGCCATGGATGGGGTCATTCATGCCCAACTTCGCTTTGGCGAGACGGAAATGTGCCTCTGCATGCTTGGGTTCTTTCTGAACTATTGCTTCAAAATCAAGTAGCGCATCCTCGTAGGACTCCATCGTCAGTAAGGTCGTACCTCGGTTAAAAAGAATATCCAATTGACTTGGGTCGAGAGCGGCTGCCAAGTTAAAATCAGCCAATGCCGCTTTGAAGTTGGTCAGCTCCATGTTGGCATTGCCTCGGTTAAACCAAGGTTTGTAGTTGGTCGAATCTGCGACAATGGCTTGATCAAAAAGCGGTATTGCTTCCTTAATTTTTCCTTGCTGAAAAAGTGCCACCCCCTTGGCATTCAATGCGGTGACCTGATTTGGATTTTTTTCCAAAACCTGATCAAACTGGGTAACCGCCTCTGCCCAAGCTTGAGCATCCATTTTCTCCAAACCCACTTTCATGAGTTCCTCCTCTGTTGGAGCACAGGCAAGACTACTGAACACAAGAAGGCAAATTATCCAAGACTGTTTCACGGGAATAAATTTTAGGCAAAGTTACGAATTCGAACTTAGGAGGAGGCTAGTTTTTGCCGGAAAGGATCTGGAACTGGCACCGGCTTCATGCTCGCCTTGTCTACCGAAACCAATATACTTTTGCAGGTAGCATAGACTTGCTCATTTCCCGAACTATCCTTACCGACTAGTACCTGCTCCAAATCAAAAGAGGAATTGCCCAATCTTGAGCATTTTACGAGGGCCTCCACTTGATCTGTCAAGTGAATGGGTCGAAGGTAATCAATCTCTATTCGACCAACCACAGTACCTACATCTAGTACATCCCAGCCAGCTACTTGGTATAAAAAAACAGCCCTAGCGTGTTCAAAATAACTAAAATAAACTCCATTGTTGACGTGGAGGTAGCCATCAATATCAGAAAATCGAAGCTGGATTGGGGTAGTAAATGAAAATTCAGCACGAAGCTGGGGAATAGCATAACTGCGCATTAGCGTAATATTTCAGAAGTACTTGTTTTTTCTAGCATTCGTAAGATGGAGGGATTGAAGCCGATTAGATCAATTACAGCATCAAACGTGACCCAGGCTAAGGAGATGCTTTCGTCACTTCTTACCAAGGGTTCTTGTAGGTCAGCTTCAATGAGGTAGCGAATATCGAAGTGAAAATGTTCTGCCACATGGGGCCGCTCTGGGATGATGTGCTTATCCAAATCAAAAATATGGGTGTCTACAAATTGAAGGGAAGTCAGTCCGCTTTCTTCTCGAGCTTCTTTCATGGCCACTTCCAAAAGATTTTCGTTGCCATCGGCATGCCCTCCCAGCTGCAGCCATCGACCCAACTTGCGGTGGAGGGTCAGCAACGTATGGGTTCTTTTTTTATTAACAATCCAGGCTGATGCAGTAAAATGTCCGGCAGTTCGTTCTCTTAAATATGCCAAAGGATCCTCTGTTAAGGCCAAAAAATCAGGCACAAATTGATTTTCCTCTTCGTAAGGGCTACGGTAAGTCCCCAATTGGGTTTGTAGGGTAATTCTATCCATGTTAGGTTCTTTCAAATAACCGATCCATCAGTTCATCAAAGGGTTTGGCATCGTGATACAATCGATCAGAATATACTGCAGCAAGCAATTTGAAGTAGCTAGGCTGTTGGTTAATTCGGATTTTTTCTAGGGAAATGTTGCCATACAACTGACTGATCAATGCTCCTTCTTGGGGAATTTGAAGAGGGGGTTTGAAATAAAATTTCTCTGTCTCCTTCACTTGCTCGTTGACCTCTTCTAACTTCCGATCCAAACTGACTTGTTCGTACCCCAAAGCTATAATCCGTCTACTTAATCCCAAGAAAAGTAAGGAAAAAGAATTTACATCGAGAGGTGGGCCATAGCTAAGCGCAAAACCATTTGCATAGACGGAAGAAAACACATGAACTTCTGGGCTTTCGTTGATTTGTGCTCGTTTGTAGTGGTAATTTCGATAAACCAAGTCATAGAGCGCCTTTGAGGCTTCGGAATGATCCCATACTACCAATTCTTGAAGATCCTTATCCTTCAGCAAAAAGTTCTCTTTAACAGACAAGGGTTGATGACTTCCACGAGCTGGAAAAATTTTTTTCAATAAATCGTCAAAGAAATCAGGCATTCAAATTTAATTTATACTTCCCACCTTCGATGTTTTTCACCTTTCCTTCTTCCACTAGTTGGCGTAGACAATTCAAATGAGGCGCAGAGGCCGGTTTTTGGAGTATTTCAAAAAGCTCCTCTTCACTCAACGACCCATTGCCTGCTAAAGTTTGTAAAACTAACTCCTTAAATTTGGATTCAGTTTCCAGCGGTTGTTTGGCTTTTTTTTGTTCCACACAATAATCACAGGCCCCACAATTTTCATCCGTTGATTCTCCAAAATACATCTGGATAAATTGGGTCCGACAAATTCGTTTTTGGTGGGCATAAGCCACCATTTGAGTGGCCTTGTGGAGGGTAAGATCTCTCCTTAAAGCAATCCGCTTGAAATTAAGAGGAAGTGTAGCTGCATCTTGTCGTTCGGCCAGAAAGGTAAGTTGCGGCCGATCCTTTCGCGGCTCGTAGTCCAAGACGTCCATCTTAGCGAGCTGGATCAATGCCTTGCTCATTTCTGCCTCCGAAAATCCTGCTGACTTAGCAAGTTTTGCCTCTTGAATAGTAAAGTATTCTGAAAAAAGATTACCCCCATATGTTCTTAGGAGAATTTTTATTACTGGATCTAATTTGGCATGTTGAATTTGAACCTCGTACAAAAGTTGGGGATTGACTAAAAAACGTGCACGGGAGGGCGCAAAAAAACTTTCGTTAAGTGCAAGTAGTCCCTCCTCTTCCAACACCTTGAGTGCATAAAAGGTGTCCAAAACTGGAAGTTGGTAGGTTGTACAAAAATCAGAGAGTTCAAAATCATAACTCCTCAAGGACTGGGTTCCAATGGCTAATTGAAAATAGTTTGCTAGACATTGGTAGACGCGTCGGAGAAATTCTATGGGGGGATAAACCAAAGCAGATCGGTCCAACAGCTGTTCAAAATCCTGCTCGTTGGTCAGAAGTACGGCATAAGCTTTTTGCCCATCCCTACCTGCCCTTCCCGCTTCCTGGTAATAATTTTCTAGGTTTTCGGGTAAATCCGAATGAATGACCACTCGCACATCTGGCTTGTCTATTCCCATTCCAAATGCATTGGTACTCACTATAATTCGCACTTGATTGGTTTTCCAGGCCTCTTGCTTAGCGGATCGATCCAAAGCCGATAAGCCTGCATGGTAGGCTGTAGCAGAAAAACCCAATTGCTGCAATTGCTTTGCAACCTGCTGAGTAGCATGTCGGGTACGAACATACCAGATAGCAGAACCCGGTATACGCCGTAAGATTTCAAGTCCCTTCTCCAATTTGTTTTCTACCAATCGAATACTGTAGCTAAGGTTCTTACGGGCAAAGCTTTGGTGGAATTTTGCTGGCTGCTTGAGCTGAAGTTTTTCACATATATCTTGCTCCACTTCTGGTGTGGCAGAGGCGGTTAAAGCCAAGACATTAACTTTCGGATGGTAGGAGCGAATGGTTGCAATCTCCAAATAGGCAGGTCTGAAATCATAGCCCCACTGAGAGATGCAATGTGCTTCATCCACGGCAATCAAGTTGAGGTTCATTTGCTTGAAGCGCTCCACAAAAAGTTCTGTTTTCAAACGTTCTGGGGAGAGGTATAAAAACTTGACTCCTCCTCGGATGCAGTTATCCAAAACCGTATCTATTTCCCGAACACTCATTCCGGCATGTAGTGACACTGCTTTTACCCCACGGGCTTTTAAGTAATCTACCTGATCCTTCATTAGTGCCACCAGTGGAGAAATAACCAAGCAAACACCTTCTTTAGCCAAACCGGGCACCTGGTAGCACAAACTTTTTCCTCCACCAGTGGGTAAAATCGCAAGCGTATCTATCCCTAGAAAGACCTTTTCGACGACCTGCTTCTGCACAGGACGAAATTCCTTCCATCCAAAAACCTCCTTAAGGAGGGACAACAACCGATCTGTTACTTCTGCCATGAATGGTTGAATTTACTAAAAATCCAGGTTTCCCCACGACACCCAGATCTTAAATGAATTCAAAGAACAATCAATAAATAACAAAAATTAAAAAACCACCCTATAACCAGCGAAAGATCGGGGAAGGCTATCTTTTTTGTTGAAATTTGAGGCAGGAGCCTCTCCAAGTTGTTCTTGAAGTTTTGGAGTTAGTGCTCCCCAAACCAATTGATTTCGAGAAGGGATAACTACCAGGTCAATGCCGGGAAACCAGATAGAATCCTTTTCTACAATTGCCTTCAATGGAATTGGAATCGGATTTCGCCGACTGGCAAGGCGATTGGGCTGTATGAAGAAGGAGAGTTGCTCAGTAGGAAAATTCTGGTTCCAGGAGAGGTGATGTGCTCCTAGGTTGAGGTCTATAATCCACTGACCCTCTTTGGTAAACAGGTACAATTCTTGGGCTGGGCGTTGGGTTTCCTCCCAAAAATTCGAGCCGCCCCAATACAAGAAAAATACTATTCCAAGTCTCAAAAGCCATTTTCGGTTACCTATTTCCCAATTACCCCAGATCCATAAGAAAACCCAAATCGCCAACATCCCAGCAAAAGACAGGTGAATCCCCTGCCACAAGGCAGCTGGCAAGTAGTGAATCCAATGGGTGATCTCGATTTGGAGTAGCAGCAAAAAGTCGATAAAAGCCCCGAGCATCCATCCCAAAAATGGAATCCACGCCAGCAAGAGAAAAGGTACGCCCACGCAAAGGATGAGGTAAGAAAGTGGGACAATCAACAAATTGGCAAGTAAAAAATAAGTGGGGAAGGTATGAAAATAATAAATTGTTAGCGGACTCGTGATCAGCTGGGCTGCTAGGGTAACGGCAGTTATTTGCCAAAAATAGTCCAAGATCCTACTGGATGGAGACCAGAATTGGAGAATAAGAGGCTGTAATCCTACAATACCCGCTACTGCCAAATAAGAAAGTTGGAACCCTAGATTCCAGCCTATTTCCGGATCAAAGACCAAAAGCAGGAAAGCCGAGAAAGACAAGGTATTCCAAATCGACGGCTTCCTTTTTCGAATTTGCCCAAGGGTCACTAGGGAAAACATAACCACGGCACGCACCACGGAAGGCGAAAACCCAGTCATCAGTGCATAAATCCAAAGCAAGCCTAGGACTAGAAGCAGGTAACTACTCCGAAAAGCAGTTCCCACTTTCTTTAAAATGGTCAAGGGGAGTAGAATAATGGAGTAAATAATTCCCACATGAAGTCCTGAAACTGCAAGAATATGCTGGATTCCTGCAATAGCAAAGGCTTGTTTTACGTCCTTTCCTAATGATTCTTTTTGTCCTAAAAGTAGTGCCAAAGCAATTTGTTTGGACTCCGGCCTTGCCACATAGCGCTCGATAGCTTGGGCAAAGTAATGGCGAAGATACGCTAGCGAAAATTTGAGCTGGAAGGTCTGGAGGCTAGGAAGTAAACGTAGCTTTTTACCTAGAAACTGTCGAAAATGAATTCCTTTTTTAGCGAGGTACCCTTTGTAGTCAAATTCATTCGGAAAGGTGGCTGGAGCTATTGCATCCGGATTCTCGGGCACCCAAATCACCTGACCAGGCACAAGGGGGGTATCAAGCTGGTGGTACACCAAGACCAAAGCTTGTTGGGGTCGCCAATTTTCTCCTTCCTTTACCGCAACCACTGCGAGTAAATTTTCCGAAGAATTTGCCTTCGGGAGATCGTATTGCTGCACTTCTGCAAGATAACCCGCTCCCTCTCCCCATTGCATTTCTCCCTTAAGGGATTGTTGATTGGACCGTAGTGATACAAAAGCGCCAAAACACATCAATAGCAAATAGGCTAAAAAGGAAGTGAAGAAAGTAGAGGCAAAGGAAGGTCTAGTAAGGAAAATTGCATAAAAAACCCAAAGAACAGAAAGCAACCCAAATAAGTGGCTAGGCTTTGCCTCAGGAATAGCATTAGAAAGCAAGATCCCTAGCGCAAAAAGGAATAGGTATCTTAAAAAAGGAAAATCAGCAAAGGTCATGTGGAAAAAATTAATGGCTAAAAAATGATTTTTTGCAATCCTTGAAGTGTAAAAAATGGCAGCTTATTCTAAGCAAATAACTATGGGCTGACGACAGTCCACGGCTCCCCCAAATGAAACTCAAGCCTTATTTTCACTCGTTACTGATAACAAAGAGAATAATCAGATTGCAAAAAAATGCGAGCCAATTCGGCTTGTTAAAGCTGTCCCTTAAAGAGGAGGTATACTAAAAAATCTACTACCTTAAAATAATTGCTTTCCCTGAACTTGGGAAAGGACGATTTCTAGCGTAGTTCCATCTTATAATGTAGGATAGCACACTCTTCAAACTGATCTCCTACGGCTTGAAACCCAAACTTGGCATACAGCGGCATGGCATGAATTTGGGCGTGGAGGTATTTCTTTTTCCCATTTGTGTCTGGGTGTTGATCGATATCCACAAGGACTGCTGCCACCAATGCTTGACCTACGCCTTTTCCTCGAGCGGCTTTCAGTACAGCAAATCGCTCCATTTTTACTCCATTTTCTGTAAATCTCCAACGGGCAGTACCTACGGGTGTCCCCTCAACTTTGGCTAAAAAATGAACCGAACTGTCCTCAAATTCGTCGTATTCTTCGGCTGCATCAACTTCTTGCTCAACCACAAACACCAATTCGCGAATGTCAAAAGCAGCTTGAAGTCCTTCCTTAGTCGTTATTTTTTCTACCGTTGGCATCTTGTCTTAATTTTTCTTTTTCTTCCTCGCTTTTTTCATATGCAGCAATAATCGCCTTTACCAGCTTATGACGAATCACATCACTACCACTCAAGCGAACCACGCCAATTCCTTTGACGCCATTCAGTACGCGTAGTGATTCGGATAGTCCCGACTTTTGACGGATTGGTAAATCTACTTGGGTTTGGTCACCAGTAATAATCACCTTAGAATTGGGGCCCATACGAGTCAAAAACATTTTTATTTGTTCGGCCGTGGTATTTTGTGCTTCGTCCAAGAGTACAAAGGCATCGTGTAAAGTTCTTCCCCTCATGTAAGCAAGCGGAGCAATTTCAATTGCCCGAGTCTCCTGGTAATACTTTAATTTTTCTGGGGGAATCATGTCCTGAAGTGCATCGTAGATGGGCCTCAAGTAAGGATCGAGTTTTTCCTGTAAATCTCCTGGAAGAAATCCTAAATTTTCACCCGCCTCGACTGCTGGACGGGTGATGATAATGCGCTTAACTTCACGATTTTTCAGGGCACGTACAGCGAGAGCTACCGCAATGTACGTTTTCCCTGTTCCCGCTGGACCCAAAGCGAATACCAAATCGTTTTTCATGGCTGCCTCTACGAGCTTTCGCTGGTTGGCTGACTTAGGCTTAATCACCAGTCCTTTATTTCCAAAAACAATTACCTGATCCCTGTTGGCTTCTTCAAATGGTCCGCCTTCAATAGCTAAAAAATCTTTCACATGCTCTGGACTAAGGTGCCCAAAGCGCTCAAAATGTTCCAAAAGCATGTTGATTAAATCGTTGATCCGCAAAATCTCAGGTGGACTTCCTTGAATGCGGATTTCATTTCCTCGAGAAATTACTTTACACTGAGGAAACGCTTGTGAGATTTGGCGGATATTTTCATTGGCAGTGCCAAAAAATTCTGCCAAGGGAACATGCTCTAGGGTAATTACTTTTTCGACCAAAGTTTTGTATTGATTAGGTACACCATGAAGGCGAAAGAATAAAATGCCTATTTTTGTTCAATCCCTCTTCAAACAAAACTACAAAATTTTACTTTACTTGCTTCTATGGCCTTGGTGACATTCCTATCTGATTTCGGGGACACAGACTACTACGTACCAGCAGTCAAAGCCAAGATGCTTTCCATCAATCCCCAATTACAAATTGTGGATATTTCTCATGGAGTAGCTGCATTTGATTTGGAGCATGCCGCTTTTCTTTTGCGAGCAACCTTCCGCGAATTCCCAAAAGGAACCGTTCATTTGGTAGGTATCAATACTACGGGATCGGCGACTACAGGGTACCTAGGCATCAAGTTAGAAGACCATATTTTTATAGGACCAAACAATGGGCTTTTCAGTCTACTAGCTGACCATGACCCAGGAATCATTGTCCAGTTTGCAGATATCCACTTGAAGGACTCTACCTTTCCTACAAGAGATATTTTAGCCCCTATTGCCGCAAAAGTAGCTTCAGGCGCAGCCATACATGATTTTGGCGGCCCATCCACCCAATTCAAAAAATTAATGCCAAGACAGGTGAAGGCAACTCGAGAACAACTAATTGGGCATGTCGTACGCGTAGATCGCTATGGCAACCTGATAACGAACATCCGGCGAGAGGTTTTTGAAAAATTAAATCCAGGGAAATTCACTATCCAATTTGGTAGAGAAAAAATAAGCCAATTGCAGACCGGATACGATCAAGTGGAAGCAGGTGAACCCTATTTATTTTTTAATAGTTTGGACGTTTTGGAAATAGGCATCAATCATGGACATGGAGGCAATCTCTTGGGATTGAAACGCGACAGTGTGATTTACATCAATTTTGAACCATGAGTTTGATTCGTGTGGTGCGGATGACTTTTCGTCCAGAAGATGCTTCCGCTTTTCTGGAGAATTTTGAAAAGAATAAACTTTTAATTCGAAATTACCCTGGTTGTCTACAGTTGGAACTATGGGAGGACGAGAATCAAAAAAATATTTACGTCACTTACAGCCATTGGGAAAGTGAGGAAGCCTTGAATCAGTATCGTGATTCACAGCTATTTAAATCGATTTGGAGCTATACCAAAACCCTCTTCTCTGAAAAGCCCCAAGCTTGGAGTTCAAAAAAAATACAGGAAGTAGGAGTTTGAGTTTGTAGGAAATCATTTTTGTATTCATATTTGCATCCCCATTCAATACGGAATGGTTAGTTTAATTGCCCAGATGGCGGAATTGGTAGACGCGTTGGTCTCAAACACCAATGAGGTTACACTCGTGCCGGTTCGACTCCGGCTCTGGGTACAATAGACACTGCCTATCGGCAGAAAGGCTTGCAGCATTGCAAGCCTTTTTTGTTTTTTGAGTTTCTAGCATTTTAACTGCCCCTACAACAAGCTGGTTTAGTAGTTCAATTAAATGAACTGTTGACCGGATTCCACTAACGATTAGCAGCAAGTATTGGCTTTCCTACTGGGCGATTTAATTGCGGATAACCCCATTGCACTTACCCGTTCCCTCTCAAAATTTCCATCGGAGGCTGATTGATGATCTTTCTTCCATTCAGCCAACCCAGGACAATAGTCAGTACCGTAATGGCCAAGTAAATCACCAATCCCTCCTTCCAGGCCAAGCTAAAGCTCAACTGAAACACAAATTCTCCCAATAAGAACGTCGCAAAAAAGGAAAGTAAAATCCCAGACAAGGAAGCCAAACTCCCCAAAAAGAAATATTCCAAGGTATTGATTTGCCGTACTAGAGCTGAGCTAGCCCCTAAGGTGCGTAACAAAATGCTCTCTCGCATACGTTGGTATTTACTAATTATCAATGAACTGATCAAAACTAAAATTCCAGTGGCAATAGAGAAAAAAGCCATGAACTGAATTACAAAACTAATCTTGCCCAAAATCTCCTCTAATGTTTCTACAATCGTACCCAGATTGATGATGGAGATATTCGGAAACTCTCGCACCATGTCTGCTTGCATCTCTGCAGCCTGCTTATCAGTGCTGGTCTTGGTGATGATTACGTGAAACTTAGGTGCTTCTTCCAAAATCCCTTCTGGAAAAAGCACTATAAAATTAGTAGATACCTGATTGAATTTTACCTCTCGAAAACTTCCGATGTAGGTTTTAATGGGACGTCCCTGTACGTTAAATTCCACCTCATCACCGAGCTTAAACCCATTGCCCTCTGCAAATCCTTTTTCAAAGGAAACAAAAATACTATCCCCCCTTGCTCCTATGGGAATCAAGGTTCCATCTGTCAACTGCTCAGAAGCAATTAAGGTATCCCGATAGGTCACACGGAATTCCCGATTGTATAGCCAGCGACTGTAGTTCTCTTCTTCAGGCAACTCCTCATTCGCTTTTTTAGAAATGCCATTGATGGTATTCAGCTGCATGGTGACGATAGGCACCTCCTGTAAAATAGGCATCTTCCGACCGGTAACTTCTTCCTTTACCTTTTCAAGTTGCGCAGTTTGAATATCAAAAAGTAACATATTGGGTTGGTCCTTTTTATCGGCAAACTTGGCTTCTTGGAGCAATTGATTTTGTAAGAAAAACAAAGTGCTGATCATCGCTGTACCTAGACCTATAGTGGCAATTAGAGAAATGGTCTGATTATTAGGTCGGTACAAATTTGAAAGTGCCTGACGCCAAGGGTAACTCAAGGAAAGTGGTAAAAATCTACGCACCCCCCACATCACTGCAGTACCTACTCCCCAGAGAAGCCCAAAGGCAATCAGCACAAATGCAGTAAATCCTAAAGCCCAAGTAACCTTGGTGAGAAGGTAAAAACTAAATCCAAAAATAAATAGCAAGATTCCCAAAAGTACTGACCAACGAGCAGGATCCTTAAGTAAGGTACTATCGGCAGTTTCAGGCCGCAAGGTAGCCATAGGAGACACCTTCCGCACCTTAAGCAAGGGCAACAAGGCAAATAACACAGATACAAGTAGACCAGTCACCATGCCAAAGCCTATTGATTTCCAAGAAATTCCAAACGTCACCTCCACCGGGAGGAAATCAGCAAATACTACCGGAAGAATAAACTGCAATAATGTTCCAAAAACAGAACCAGTGAATGCGCCAATAAGTCCCATACCCACAATTTCAACAAGATAAATCAACAGCACATCCATGGAAGCTACTCCCAAACAGCGTAGCACTGCCACCGAGGCTAATTTTTCTTTCACAAACACATTCACCGCAGAAGCTACGCCCACACAACCTAGAAGTAGTGCGATAAACGCTACCAAACTCAAAAAATTAGAAAGATTACCAAAGGAGCGACCTGTACTTTGCTTTCGGTCCTCGACTGTATCTGCATCGATTCGATCGAGTTCCCACTGGGCTTCGTATGGCTTGATTAGTTTGGCTATATCGGTACCTGGAGCAAATTGTAAATAGCGATTGTATTCCACCCGACTCCCGTATTGCACTAGGCCAGTTTCTTGCAAATATTCCAAAGGAATGTATACTGCTGGAGCTACACTAGCCGTTATTCCCGTCTGTCCAGGTACCTTTTGAAGTTCTCCTACAATCTCAAAATGAAGGTTACCCACCTTGATGGAATCCCCTACCTGCGCATCAAACTGGGCCATAAGCGCTCTTTCTACCAGCGCCTTTTTTCCGCCACTTCTAAAAATAGTCTCTCCTTCCTCCGGAAGTGTTTCTAGTGTACCATAAAAAGGGAAGTTCCCTTCTAGTGCACGCACTTGCGTCAGTCGACTGGCATCCCGTTTGGGAAAGGCAACCATGGATGCAAAATTAACTTCTGAGGCGGTTTCTAAAGCAAGTGAGTCGAGACCCCACTCCCCAAGTGGCTTGTTGTTTTCCAAAACCAAATCTGCGCCGAGAAGCTCCTTGGCCTGGTT
This sequence comes from Algoriphagus sp., assembly GCA_023255285.1. Taxonomy (GTDB): domain Bacteria; phylum Bacteroidota; class Bacteroidia; order Cytophagales; family Cyclobacteriaceae; genus Algoriphagus. Next base: position 2,148 of record JALRIY010000042.1, on the reverse strand, counting down.
ATCAATATCTTTAACTAGGTTTTCTCCAAAACTACTGATTGCCACCAAGGCAGCAATGCCCACTACAATGGAAGAAACAAAAAGTAGCAATCGAGAAAGATTTTTTCTAAAATCTCGCCCTGCCATCTTTAAAATCCAGGCAAAATCAGGCATGCGTCTCCTCCTGTATTTTTCCACCCTTGATATGTATAATTCGCTGGGTTTTGGCAGCCAATTCCAAGTCATGGGTCACAAGAACCAGTGTTGTTCCTTGCTCTTTATTCAAATCAAAAATTAAGTTCTCAATCATCTCCCCGGTTTCGGTATCCAAATTGCCAGTAGGCTCATCGGCAAAAAGTATTTTAGGCGCATTGGCAAAGGCTCTAGCAATGGATACACGCTGCTGTTCCCCCCCTGAAAGTTGGGTAGGGTAATGCGTCGCTCGATCCTTCAACCCTACCTTTGCCAGTAATTCCATTGCTTTTTCCTTTGCATTTGTTCGTTTCTTCAACTCCAAAGGAACCATTACATTCTCCAATGCTGTAAGGGTAGGAAGTAACTGGAAATTTTGAAATATAAATCCCACATCACGGCTACGGATCGCAGCGCGCTGGTCTTCATTCAAGCCTTCCAACGCTTCTCCATTCAGGACCACAGATCCAGAAGAGCTGGAATCTAGGCCTGCACACAAACCCAATAGGGTGGTCTTTCCACTTCCTGAAGGACCAACAATAGCAATGGCTTCTCCGGCCTGAATTGAAAAAGTAACCTGGTCCAAAACAGTAAGCTTTCGACTGCCACTTTGGTAGGTTTTAGTGACGTGTTGAAGAGATAAAATTGACATGTAAGAGTTGAAGAAGTTGAAGTAAGAAAACGCTATTTTTAACTAATTTGTTGGCTAATCCACAAATAACTTTGGAATTCAAGCAAAGAAAACAAAATTACACCATCCTTGGGTCACGTGGTCGACAGACGACAGCATTTGGTCGACCAATAGACGCTGAATCGCTAAAAAACACTACCTCCCAAGTAGTAGAAAAAATAAACCTAGTCCCTATGAAATTAATAGCTAATGGAATTGTCTTAATTTTCCTTTTTGGAATAATCCCCTTTGTAAGTTCTTGCAACTCAAACCCAGAGAAAAAAAAGACAGAATCTGGAAAACAAGTACAAGAGGTTGAATCAAAAAAAACAATTCTTTTTTTTGGAAATAGCCTCACCGCAGGCTACGGTATTGATCCGGAAGAATCCTTTGCAGGTCGAATCCAAAGCCGATTGGATAGCTTGGAAAAAGAGTTTCGTGTGATCAATGGAGGATTGAGCGGGGAGACTACCGCTGGCGGATTGAGTCGTCTAGACTGGTTTTTGGAAGAAGAGCCCTATTTATTTGTACTTGAATTGGGAGGTAATGATGGCTTGCGGGGCATCCCACTCACCGAAACAAAAAATAACCTCCTGGCAATCGTTACAAAGGTACAAGCAAAATATCCCAACACAAAGGTCATCTTGGCAGGTATGCAGATCCCTCCCAACATGGGTCAAGAGTATACGGAAGAATTTAAAGCCATTTACCCAGCGGTAGCAAGGGAAAAAAACATCGAACTGATTCCTTTTCTTCTAGAGGGTGTGGCTGGTAATCCGGACTTAAACCTACCTGATGGAATCCATCCGACCGCAGAAGGACATCGACTGGTTATGGAAACGGTGTGGCCCTACATTTCATCAGCACTTTGATCACCTAGTTCGTCTCACCACTTAAATTATAAAGACTTTCACAGATGCATAGTTTTTTTTAGATTAGCTTATATAAATCCCAATCTTTTATGTCTTTTCAAATCAAAGAAAACCAAGATAGCTACGACGTCATTATTGTTGGCTCCGGAGCTGGTGGAGGCATGGCTTCCAAAATCCTTTCTGAAGCAGGCCTTTCTGTAGCTGTAGTAGAGGCAGGGGGAGATTTTGACCCTGCCAAGGAAGAGGATCGGACGCAGCTTCGTCCACCTTGGGAATCCCCTAGAAGAGGTGCTGGCACCAAAATACGCCCTTTTGGTGATTTTGATCAAGCCATAGGAGGATGGGAGATTGAAGGCGAACCCTACACCCGCAAAGATGGAACTCAGTTTGACTGGTTTCGCTCCCGTATGGTGGGTGGCCGAACCAATCACTGGG
>JALRIY010000429.1 GCA_023255285.1 Algoriphagus sp. | reverse complement strand
ATTACTGCCGAATCACTTAAGTCGAAGGTTGGGCGCGAAAAGACAATCTTTAAAATTGTTGAAGCTCTCCGAGCTGATGAAATTGTGATTGCACCTATCGATCAAGGATTTGCATATATCGCTGACCCTAATTCAGACGTTGCAATGGCGAAGATCAAGGAGATAAAAGCAATGGCGCCATCGAGCTATTTTGCACTCCTCGTACATTCCGTCGAACAAATACATCAGTATTGTGGACCAACGTCTACCGAACAACGTTTACTCGCTAAAGAGTTCTGGCCAGGTCCACTCCTTATGGAATGCGCAGTTCTTCCTGGACAAATCGGCTCGTTTGGCTCAGACGGATCGCCTGAATCACTGTTCTTTCGACAGGCAGTAGATCCAGTCGTTGCTGGCATCTGTGAAATGTCTGGCCCGGTTGTCTTCTCCCCCATTCTTGATGCGGATAAGAACACCATTGGAGACTTTAAGAAATTGCCTCCGATTGCGAAAAAATCGGCGAAATATGGCATTGGAGTAAAACGTCGTTGGTCAAAAGATCCGGCAACGATTGTTTCATTTAGCAAAGCTGGCGCTGTAATTAAGAAAATTGGCGGAGTCAGCGAACAGCAGATTAGAACGATTATTCCAAGCGTCTCAATTCAGTAAGTGCGGACATTAAACTAGTTCGATCTTTAAATTAGTTCAATGGGTTTTCCGATTTCCGGAATAACAACCTTTCCGCCATTTTTTTCAAGCGCGTAATACACATCAGAGAACTCATCCAAGTTAAGCGTTGCAGTAGTTACTGCATCGGAATCTTCTGGCCAGAGACCCCA
>JALRIY010000428.1 GCA_023255285.1 Algoriphagus sp. | reverse complement strand
ATTTTGCTAATTGTTTTTTCTTTTTTTATTGGCTCTGCAGGTTTTTCTTTTATTGGGTACTGCGTCCATTTATTTCCACAAGAACCACACTGAAGTAATCTACCATTCTCAGTTATTGCAGAGTCTGGTACAACAAATTTTTTTTGACAAGAATTACAATTAACAAGCATATATAAGCTTTTTAATTAAATTTTATAGGAATATCAAATATACTTTTATTTTTTACATTACAGGATTAATATTGTATATCTCGGTTCTATTTATTAGGGCGGTTAGATCAGTTGGTAGAGCATCTCGTTTACACCGAGAGGGTCATAGGTTCGAGTCCTTTACCGCCCACCAAATAAATATTGATGTCGTTGGGGGTGTAGCTCAGTTGGTTAGAGCGCCTGCCTGTCACGCAGGAGGCCGCGGGTTCGAGTCCCGTCACTCCCGCCATTAATTAGATTTATCAGTATTTTTTATGCAAAATGTGGCTAACTTACATATGTTAAATTAGCTAAATTTTATTATATAAGATAAAAATTATTACTTAATCATGATTTATAATTTCTTATCTGAATACTTTTCTATACTTTTATTTCTACTAATAGCCGTTGGATTGAGCTTTGGTTTCATATTAGCTAATTACTTAGCCGCACCAAGCAATCCAGATCCTGAAAAACTATCTGCATATGAATGTGGTTTTGAGGCATTTGATGACTCTAGAATGGAATTTGATGTTCGTTTTTATTTAGTAGCAATTTTATTTATTATATTTGATCTTGAAATTGCGTTTTTATTTCCTTGGGCAATTTCATTAGGAAGTATTGGTGCCCT
>JALRIY010000427.1:473-820 GCA_023255285.1 Algoriphagus sp. | reverse complement strand
CTTCTCTTTTTCTGCTTTTCGAAGTTTTTTTTGCAGAAACAGATTTCTTAACAATTTTTTCTGTATTTGAAGTTTTGATAGGTGCTTTAATTGTTTTTTGTTCTTCTTGCTCTTTTATTGGATATTGTGTCCATTTATTTCCACAAGATCCACATTGTAGAAGCCTTCCTTTTTCAGTGATTGCTGAGTCTGGAACCACAAATTTTTTTTGGCAAGAATTACAATTTACAAGCATATCTTGCATTTTAATTAAAGTTTATGGGAATAGCAAATATGCTTTTATTTTTTTACATTATGACTTTTATAATGTATATCTCGGTCTGTTTTTATTATGGGCGGTTAGCTCA
>JALRIY010000427.1:0-464 GCA_023255285.1 Algoriphagus sp. | reverse complement strand
AGTTGGTAGAGCATCTCGTTTACACCGAGAGGGTCATAGGTTCGAGTCCTTTACCGCCCACCATAAAAGATTAAATTTGGGGGTGTAGCTCAGTTGGTTAGAGCGCCTGCCTGTCACGCAGGAGGTCGCGGGTTCGAGTCCCGTCACTCCCGCCATTTTCAGCTTATTTTAGTGTAATTTAGAATTATGTGTGGCTAACTTACTGGTGCTAATTACTAGAAATTTTTATATAAGCAGACTATAAAAAATAATCATGATTTTTAGTTTTTTAACAGAATATTTTTCAATAATATTATTTTTACTGATAGCTATCGCCTTAAGTTTTGGTTTTATTATAGCCAACTATTTAGCTGCCCCTAGCAATCCAGATCCTGAAAAATTATCTGCTTATGAATGTGGATTTGAAGCGTTTGATGATTCAAGAATGGAATTTGACGTTAGATTTTATCTAGTAGCTATTTTAT
>JALRIY010000426.1 GCA_023255285.1 Algoriphagus sp. | reverse complement strand
CCAATTACAATGTTTATTTTAGGTGGTATGTTATTGGGTCTTATTATTCTTTATAGAGAGTATGTTACTTTTAATAGGAGAATGAATGAGCAAAGAAGTGATATGGAAAAGTTGATTCAGAAAATGGAAAACCATATAAACCATACTGATGAAAAACTAATGTTCATTTCAAAAAAGATTGATTCCAGAGTAGATAAAGCTCTATTAGGAATTAAAAAATAAAAATGGGCTCCCGATGGAGAAGCCGAAAGGGAAATAGGTGTTTCTCATCCATCAAAATGGTCCGTTCGTCTAATTGGTTAGGACACCCGCCTTTCACGCGGGAGCTTACGGGTTCGAGCCCCGTACGGACTACAATACTGTAAGGTGTTGAAATTGGCAGACAAGCCCTCCTGTCTCGGGGGTGGGGAGTTACTGATAAACGAAGGATAATGGGTTGACCACAATGTGCACAATGTCCTTTGGCTAAAGTCCTCGTGGTGGTTCGAATCCATCCCTTACAGCGTCAAACTCACTATTTATAATAAATTACAATTGTATGAAGTTCCGAAAAATTCAATCAAAAGAAGAGTTTGAATTAGTTGATTATCTAAACGAATATCTCCTTACTTATCCAAATGTTGAAGTTTTAGTTGGATGTGATTCTCAGAATCATAGTGGAAAAACTGTATATGCTTTAGTAGTTGCACTTTATCATACTGGGAAGGGTGCTCATATTATTTTCCGAAGATGGGGAACTCCTTACGAAAGGGTTCGTAGTGTTAGATTATTAAATGAAGTTTGGTACTCAATTGAAGCAGCTGAGTTGATTAAGAATAATA
>JALRIY010000425.1 GCA_023255285.1 Algoriphagus sp. | reverse complement strand
TACCCAAGCAACTGGCTCCGCATGGCAAGCGAGGCAGACAAGGCGGCTTTGGGCATCACATGGGAGGCTGACCCTGCGCCTGTTGACTATCGGTTTTACTGGTCTGAGGGCAACCCCAAGGCTTTGGAAGATAAAGAGGAATCAGACGAGAACGGCAACCCGCTGTATGTGCAGGAATACGATGCCGCCACCGAAAGCATGGTGGATACCACTGAGCGCCTAGTCACCAAGGGCTTGAAGTCCACATGGATTGCACAGGTCAAGGACACGGCTGGCAAGATGCTGGCTAGTACCGATTGGATGGTGATTCGCAAGGCAGAGCGTGATGTGGCTATTCCTGAAGCCGTAGCCGCACAGCGTGCCGCCATTGTTGCCGAGGCTGACAGGCTTGAAGCCGCGATTAACTTGTGCGAAAATGTTGACCAATTGATAGCCGTTGTTGGCGATCAGAACTGGCAAAATTAAAAGGTTAAGCCATGTCAAACGAAGTCCAACTCACTGACGCCCAAATAGACGCCATCGCTGAGAAAGCGGCTGAAAAGGCTTTCCAAAAGATTTACCAGAACGTAGGTAAGTCGGTTCTGACAAAACTGGCTTGGGTTGCAGGAGCCGCTGTTGTCGGAATATTTATGTGGCTTGGCAACCACAACTCATTACCAAAGTAAACTTATGTCACAACTCCTTGATCTGGTACGCCTACCCAACTTTGGTCTTGGAGTTGCAAAAGGTCAGTTTCAGAATATCTCCCATGTCCACAAGTTTGGCGCTGTTCCCGCAATGTCGGTGAACACCACAGGCACGATTTGGGACATTAACGCCAC
>JALRIY010000424.1 GCA_023255285.1 Algoriphagus sp. | reverse complement strand
AGATTTTATAGACCTGCGATCTCTCCTGTGTTCTTAAGACGTAGTGGAATGTAGATGAATTCAACTGCCTTAACAGGTTCAATTGCAATATCAACATAAAGTTCATTACGATCAATACGTGCCGGTGTGTTGTTTGATTCGTCACATACAACTAAGAAGTCGTATAGTGCTCTTAGACCAACAAGTTCAACCATCAAACTTTCAACCTGTTGTTTGATCTCGTCACGTGTAATCTTATCGTTTGGTTCAAACAAGTATGGTTTTGCAAGTTGGTTTAACTGGCTGCGTAAGTAAACAACTAGACGTGCTACGTTTACTCTGTCTAGTGAACTTGCGTTTCTTGCACGAGTCTTTTGACCAAATACAACTAGTCCTGCTCCTGTTAGGAATGTAATTGGGTTTACATTGTTTTGATATAGTGTATCGCGCTGGCCTTCGTTTAGTGCAACACTTACAAATTCGCCTTCACTGTTGATGTAACCAGTTGCAGTTGCGTTAGTTACGCCACCGCGTCTTGTACCTGCTGGTGCAAACCATGGATATGCAACTTGGTCATTGAGTGCCATAGTGCGTAGTACCATGTGGCTTGGAGGAACAACAATGTTGTTTCCTGCGTTATCACTAGTGAAACCACTTGGATAGTAAACAGCCATATATTCGTCTCTGCTTACTAGACCGAGGTCGTTGTCTTCCACTGCTGTGTTAACGTTAGTTGCCCATTCGTTTAGTGATGTTGCATCTGGTGTTAAACGCATTGGTGAGTCGCCTACGATAAATGCTGTTAATCCACGATCGTAGTTTAGGCTAATCATTTCGCCAATTAG
>JALRIY010000423.1 GCA_023255285.1 Algoriphagus sp. | reverse complement strand
ACGTGACCTTCTCTAAGCATGACGAGATTATCCCGACCCTTCGTGCCGCTGGCTACAAGATCATCGACAAGCCGTTCGAGCCTGACAGTGTTCTTGTGACATTCCCTGTCGCATATGAAGACGTTAAGTTCGACATCGTTAATGGCAAGGAAGTGAACATCGAAAGTGCTATCGATCAGCTAGATCGCTACAAGTTCATGATGGAAAACTACGTTGATCACAACTGTTCTGTGACGATCAGCTATGACGTTAACGAGGTCGAAGAGATTGTTGAGTGGATTTTGAACAACTGGGACATCTACGTAGGTGTGTCGTTCATCTTCCGTAACGATCCAACAAAGACTGCCGAAGACTTGGGCTATGCCTACCTGCCGCAGGAAGTGGTCACTGAAGAAAAGTACCGTGCTTATGTAGCTACGTTGCTGCCTGTTGATCTCACTGCACTTGGAACAACTGACGATCTGTCTGACGAAGCCTGTTCCACTGGCGCTTGCCCAATTCGCTAATACAAACACAAACTAGGAGACGATGATGGAATCGTTTGAAATTAACATCGAAGATTTGCTGGGTCTGGCTTCGGGCTCTCGTGGGCATCCTGTATGGGATCGTACTGTACCCATCAAAAAAATAAACGATACACACAACGCATACCTTGCGGGTGATATCGATGAGCCTTTCCACTACAACGAGCTTTGTAGTGTGCTTGAAGCGGCTGAGGATGGCGATACTGTTGTTCTTCACATCAATACTGGTGGTGGTTACATCGATTCAGCCTTCAAGATCATTGCTTCGATTAAACGATCTAAGGCAAAGGTTATTGCCCG
>JALRIY010000422.1 GCA_023255285.1 Algoriphagus sp. | reverse complement strand
AAACTTCTCCACTGCTTTTAACATTTTAAGTCCAGTTGCTACTGCTGTTCGAGGATGATGCGCATCATCAATAGGAGCATTATGTATGTGCATACTTGCATCACCGATGTACTTGATAATCATTCCGTCTGCATCTAGTACAGGTTGTGTAATGGCATCCATATAACCATTCATAATAGTTGTTAGGCCTTTTACGTCATCACCAAAACTTTCACCTAGCGGAGTAAAGCCACGCAAGTCTGAGAATACAATTGACACTTCACGCTTAGTACCGTCTTTGATTAGACTTGGATTTTCCTGTAGTAATTTAACTACAGTCGGTGACGCATATCCAGCAAACTGTTTCTTGATTGCTTGTTTCTCTAAGAACTCACGTACAAATTTAATACCGTATACCTGTAGTGCTATTAGTACAAAAGTAATAACAGGTGCTGTAACATCTAATAAGAACTTGTCTGTAGCATACGCATACATTGAGTAAGGTACTACACTACCTATTAGTACGACAGTTGTAGCAAGTCCTACAATCATCCAACGACTTAGAACTATTAACAAAAGTCCGCCGATGATAAGCACTAATAATTCTGCTTGTGGCGCCCACACAGGACGTTGTATGTTAGTACCGTTAAACATTGTGCCAAGTACTGCTGCTTGAGTTGTACCAGCAAACTGTGCGCCCATTGCTGTAGGCACAGGGTTAGCAATACCTGCTGCTGTAACATCTACAATAACAATAGCACCTGCAAAGTCTGCGGGCAAGTCTGTTATGCTTACACTTTTGCTCTGCTGACTCCAGTCAATCCATACTCTGCCTTCTGCGTCTGTAG
>JALRIY010000421.1 GCA_023255285.1 Algoriphagus sp. | reverse complement strand
CAAAAGCTATTATTAATAAGTACGATAAGCTAAGTAAAATTTCCAAAAAATTAAGCGATGATAATGTTTTTGATTTCAAAAAAGAAAATAGTCCAATTGTAGTCGCTAATAAAGTTGCCTCTATATTAAATATAGATTTAGCTGAAAAACAAAAATTATTAGAAGAGCAAGATCTTCAAAAAAAATTAGAAATTATCTTAAGTCATTTGGACAGTGAAATAGATGTTCTCTCTGTTGAAAAAAGAATTCGAGGAAGAGTGAAAAACCAAATGGAAAAAACTCAAAGAGAATATTATTTAAATGAGCAATTAAAGGCGATTCAAAAAGAGCTTGGTGAAATTGAAGAGGGCAAAGATGAAACTAAAGTTTTAGAAGATTCAATAAAAAAAGCTAAGATGAGTAAAGAAGCTGAAGACAAGTGTTTTTCAGAATTAAAGAAATTAAAAATGATGAGCCCAATGTCCGCAGAGTCTACAGTTGTCAGAAATTATTTAGAGTGGATGGTGTCATTACCATGGCAAAAGGAATCAAAAGTGAATACTGATATTACTAACGCACAAGGTATTTTAGATAAAGATCATTTTGGTTTAGAAAAAGTAAAAGATAGAATTTTAGAATTTTTAGCTGTTCAGTCTAGAATAAAAAAAATCAAAGGACCTATTCTTTGCCTAGTGGGACCCCCAGGAGTCGGAAAAACATCCCTTGGGAAATCTATTGCAAAAGCTACTGGAAGAGAGTTTGTAAGGATGTCACTGGGTGGTGTTCGAGATGAAGCCGAAATCAGAGGTCACCGAAGAACCTACATTGGAAGTTTGCCTGGCAAGATTAT
>JALRIY010000420.1 GCA_023255285.1 Algoriphagus sp. | reverse complement strand
ATCTCAACTGGAGTTGAATCCGCAGCTACTGGCTTCGAGAACCAATAACGAGCGAAACTATTTGGCGAAAGCTGCGTAACGCTAACTGTTTTGTTACCGCTAACATCTTCACGGGTTTAGTTTGGCACCTGTTCAGGCAAGCGGGCAACAGTTTTGATAACTCTCCGCACACTTTTTGATAACAAGCCCATAACAGGCACCCTTTGGCAGAGGTTTGCTGAGTTTTCGACCGGGCATTTCATGGCCTAGTTGACCTGCTCGGCAGCGCTTTTGACTGCGGCCAGCCCAGTTGAGTATCTCGCTAGAAAGTTTTGGTAGCCAGCGATCTCGTCTTTGGTCGCAGTCGATGTCTCTGTTTCGACGCTGCTAAAAACCACGTTGTTGAGGTAGCTACCAAGATCTGAATTATCGGTGGCTGCGAACGCGGCGAGAATCGCCATGCCCCAGGCACCTCCCTCTGAAGCCGAGCTGCTTACAGACACCGGTGCATCGATTGCTGCTGCCAGGAGTTTTTGAGCAACTCCAGCAGTTCTAAAGATGCCTCCGTGGGCGCTCATGACGGAGATCTCCACGCTCTCCTTTTTGAGCACCTCCATGCCAATGCTCAGAGTTGCGAAGACTCCGAAGATTTGGGAACGCATCAAGTTAGCCAGCGAAAAGTCGCTGTCTGGAGTCCTGATTGTCATTGGCCTACCGCTTGGTAATCCAGTGATCGGCTCGCCTGCAAGGTAGTTGTAGGCAAGTAATCCGCCCGCATCCAGTTCGCCATTGAGCGCCTCTTTGAAAAGCAGCTCATAAACCTCATCGGTGCTGAGATTGCTGCCAGAGAGTT
>JALRIY010000041.1 GCA_023255285.1 Algoriphagus sp. | reverse complement strand
GTGAATTTCCAAGATTAATTCGGTGCTGTCAGAGAAAGTTTCAGGCAAGTGGTAATACATCACCATTCCTGAAGCTGGATTTTGTCCTTGGAAAGGGTTTGTTCCTGTGAATCCTTCCAGATTTCCACCATTCATTGAGGAGGACCAATTGCCCAATAGCGCTTTTTCTGGTGTATACAGGGTAGGTTGGCTTACATTTTTCTTGAGTTCGCGGACCGCATTCAATTCGTCTAAAATCCAGAAAGATCTCCCTGCCGTCGCGATTACGAGGTCATCATGAGCCACTTTTAGATCCGTAATGGGGGTGATGGGTAGGTTTAGTTGGAAAGAGACCCAATTAAGCCCACCATCTTTGGAGAGGTACATGCCTTGTTCTGTGCCTGCAAAAAGAAGGTTCTTCAGCTTTGTGTCTTCTCGTACTACACGGGTAAAGGCGCCGTAAGGAATTCCTTTGGAAATATTGGTCCAGGTTTTTCCGTAATCTGTGGTCTTGTAGAGGGCAGGGGTGTAGTCGTTGAATTTGTAGCGAGTAGTGGCGATGTAGGCCGTTGCAGGATCATGGGGGGAAACCTCGATTGCGTTGACCAAACATTCTTTCAATTCCTTTGGAGTCACATTGCTCCAGGTAGCTCCTCCATCGCGGGTGAGTTGTACAAGTCCGTCATCACTTCCTGTCCAAATCGTCCCGGCCTCGTGTGGGCTTTCGATGACATAGGCGAGGGTTCCGTAATTTTCCGCTCCTACAGCTTCGTTGGTGTAAGGAACCCCACCTTTTCCTTGTTTGGATTTTTCATTGCGCGTGAGGTCTGGCGACACTTCCTGCCAAGTTTTGCCCCAGTCCTGAGTTTTTAAAAGAACCTGAGCACCATGGTAGTAGGTATGTGGCTCGTGCTGGGACCAGATGATTGGGGCATTCCAGTTGAACCGGTATTTCATATCCTTGGCATCCATGCCAAGGTATTGAATTGGAGCAGCCATGATGTTGGTAGCGCCTTGGGTCTGCATGTCCAACACTTCAATGGTGCCTTGGTAGCTCCCCCCCAGTACGTAGCGCGGATTATTTGGATCAAAGGCCAAAAAGGCTGATTCTCCCCCTGCAGAATGGCTCCAATGTTCTTGCGTAATTCCTCCACGGCCTAAGGCCATGCTTGAAATTACAACGGAAGTATTGTCCTGCTGGCCCCCATAAATGCGGTAGGGAAATTGGTTATCCACATTAATGCGGTAAAATTGTGCGGTAGGCATGTTGTTCTGGGTAGACCAGCTCTTTCCTCCATTGAAGGAAATGGATCCTCCGCCATCATCCGCAAGAATAAGGTTGTTGGGATTCTTGGGATTGATCCATAGGTCGTGGTAGTCTCCATGGGCGCCATCGATGTCTTCGAAGGTTTTACCTCCATCAATGGAAACTAAAAATGGGGCACTTTGAACATAGACCTTGTGCTCGTTGATTGGATCGGCAAATACTTCAATGTAGTACCAGGCACGTTGCGTCAATCGGTTACTCTTGTTGATTAGGGTCCAGTTTTCGCCTGCATCCTGCGATACAAAAAGGCCTCCCAAATCTTTCTCGGTATCGCTTTCAATCAAGGCGTAGACCTTGTTGGAATTTGCTCTAGAAACAGATATGGCCATTTTCCCTTTTTCCTCAGGGAGTCCTTTGTGAATTTTTTTCCAAGTTTTGCCAGCATCGGTGGATTTATACAGCCCCGAACCAGGCCCTCCTGATTTTACCTGCCAAGGAAAGCGCTGGTGTTCCCACATGGCAGCATAGAGGATTTCGGGATAGTTCATGTCCATCGATAATTCCACTGCGCCGGTGAAGGCATCCACATAAAGCACTTTTTCCCAGGTCACCCCGCCATCACTCGTTTTGTAGATGCCTCGATCCTCATTGGGTGCATGCAAGGCTCCTTGAGCTGCTACATACACGGTATTTGGATCGGTTGGGTGGATTTGAATTCGCGAAATATGTTGCGTTTTTTCCAATCCTAACTTCTTCCAAGTTTTGCCAGCATCGGTGGATTTGTATACCCCATCTCCATAGCTTGTCATCACACCTCGTGGCGCATGTTCTCCCATACCCACATAGACTATGTTTGGATTGGTTTCTGCAACTGCCACTGCTCCAACGGAACTGGTACTGAAGTACCCATCGGATATATTTTCCCAATGCTGGCCAGCATCGCTGGTTTTCCAAAGCCCTCCTCCTGTAGTACCAAAGTAATAGGTGAGTGGGTCTTGAACCACTCCTGTTGCACAGACAGATCTACCTCCGCGAAATGGTCCAATATTTCTGTATTTGATGGGAAGAGTGGAATCAAAGGTCTGAGCTTTGGCAAAAAGCGAGGAAACCAAGAATAGAAGTAAACTAATTCGTTTCATAGTGATTCAAGTTAAGGAGCTAAAGCTAACTAAAAGTAAAGATTTCCAGGAGCTGCTATTTCATGTCAATTGGGGAAAAGTCAACCAAGCGGCTCACCAGGATTCCAGTTTGAGAGCGATTGTTCATCAGGAATTCAGGTAAGGGTAGGGAAGAAATCTCTACTTTTTTTGATACTGAACTAGCATGCATTAAGTGTATGCGGCCGCCTTGTTTTACGGCAATGCCTACATGGACTACATCTAGGTTTTTGATCGTCGTGGTAATGGCTACAATGTCTCCGTTTTGAAGCTGGTTTTCAATCAAATGGATTTTTTCTTTGGGAATAAAATACATTTCTCTGGAGGCCAAAACCACTTCTCTTTGTTGAATAGATGCTAAGTTTATAGGGTCCGCCAATTGAGAATAGGAGTTCGGATTAGCAGACATGAAAGATGGGGTATTGGGAGATTTTATACCTCCTAAGGATTTACTGAGATGGATTAATCTTCCTGCTTTTTCATTTTCAAAAATCCAGTCACTAAAATAATGGAGCCGAGATCCATAGCCGGTATTACTGCCATTGAGATAGCGCATCTGTTCAAGCGTTGCAGCTACTTTTTGAAAATCAGAAGCTTCTTGTTTTATAGTGATGGTAAGTGCAAGTACTGCCTCTACAAAGGTGGTACAATCTACTTCCATGAGGTTGATTACTAGTTGTTCCTCTCCAGGCAACTCTAGGGTTTTACCTACATAAGGGGTGCCTAAAAATTGGTTACCGATTGCGGCAATCAAATCCCCAGTAGGAAGGGATGTATAGTCAGGTTCCTGAAATTTAGTAACTATTTCTTCGATTCTTTTTTTACTTTCTAGGTTACAAACTGTTTGGCTATAGGAAAGAAATGGAAAGCAAAAAAGCAGTAAAAAAATTCTTAAATGCATCATTTTTAGTTAATAAAGTAGTTTTGATTTGAAATTAGAACAAAATTAATCGAATCTAATTTTGGTTAGCTCCTCCATCGCCCAATTGGTCCGAGCGGCGGTCAGTCCTGTACTTGGGCAACTTCCTTTGCCGAGTAATTCTTCTACGATACTTTGGATTAGTGGTCGTTGAATGTGATGGGGAAGTTCCAAGTCAAAGTGAAGTGGATTTTGATTAGGTCTGTAGAGGGTAAAGGCTCCTTCCCCAAAGGTAGCAAAGCGAATTTGTCCTTGGGATCCGTCAATCACTATTTCGTCAATTTCCGATACAGGAGAGGTCGTAAAACACCAGTTGCCTGTACCGACTACCCCATTCTCAAACACAAAACTCCCAGCAACTAAATCTTCTGCGGGATAAGCTTTTGCTTGATTGGAAGAAAATCCCGTTGCATGGGTGATTTTACCGAAAAAGAAGTCCAATAAGTCCAGTTGGTGGGAGGCTAGGTCGTAAAAATAGCCACCGCCTGCGATTTCGGGAATCACACGCCAGTTTTCATCAGAGCTGCTTACCAGGTTGGGGGTAAGGACTTGCTTGAGGTTGATGTGGACTGTCCGTAGGGTGCCAATTTCTCCCTGATCTAGGAGCTCTTTTATTTTTAAGAAATGAGGCAACTTCCTTCTGTAATAGGCCACAAATAAGGGGACATTTGCTTGTTTGCACACCTGAATCATTTGTTGACATTCTGCAAAAGTGCGAGCCATTGGCTTCTCTACATACACCGGTTTGCCCGCTGCCGCGGCCAATTGGGTTAGTTCCAAATGTGCTTGTGGAGGGGTGGCGATGTAAACGGTATTTACCTCTGGATCTTGGACTAGGTCGATCGCGTGGCGGTACCATTTGGGAACGCCATGTCTAACCGCATACTCTTTCGCTTTTTCTCCATCCCGCCGCATGACAGCGACAAGTCTTGAGTTCGGAATGGTGTTCATGGCAGGTGCAGATTTCAGTTCGCATACTTTACCGACACCAAGTACTCCCCAACGTACTTCTTTATCTTTGAGTGTATTCATCCAGAGAAAGATAAAAAAAATAGACCGAGTTAGCAGTGGCTCGGTCTAGTGATATTTTTTTTATTGTGCTGGAGCAGGTCGAGGCTTCATGTTTAGGCTATCTGCAGGATAGGTGGCAGCAAGCATTGCCATTTGCTCCTTGGCCCAATCCACCAGTATTTGTCGATCTTCCTCCGAAAGGTTGGCTTCTGGATGAAGACCAAAGTAGGTGTAAGAGTGCAAGGGCATTTCTCCATTTTCAACCATTTCCACGACCTCCTCAAACTTGTGGTTTTGAACGCGAAGTGGGAGAGAAGTAAACTCAGAAAAATTCAAATGTTCTTTGCCTTCGTTGGTGTGGTGATTGAGCCAAAAGCCAACCGGTTGAATCTTGCTGTACCAGGGGTAGGTAGTGGAATTGGAGTGGCAATCGTTGCAGGCTCCTTGCAATAAGGTGGCTACGTGGTCTGGAATTTGGTAGTCATTACTCATGGCAAAATCGGTTGTTCCCGATTCATTTTTTTCCATAGGAACAAACTGGATGCCCACTAGAAGGACCACCACGGCAAGGGTAATTTTCTTAATCATGTGCTTTTTGGTTTTTTACTTAGACCTTATTTGGTACAAAAGGTTTAATCCAGTATATAAGTTAATAAAAATCTGCAACTAATGAAAGAAACTGGGCTTTATTAGGTTAATCATAACTTATAGTTGGCGTTTTGACTAAAGGAGGGTGAATGTCTTTTCTTACCGGTTACCGGTACCTTACTCCATCAATCACCAAGCTGAGGCCCGCTTGAAAAATCACTAGGCCCAAAGTTCCTATCCAGAACCATTCGCTGCCTTCCAGTTTAAGGGTTCCGGCATGTATACAGATAGATAAGCCTGCACCTGTCAGTAGTAATCCTACGACAGACTGAATAAACCAACGTTTTGTGTTTTTTTTCATGGTAAATTAAAATTGGTTGATGAGTACCATTCCATTCTCTTCAAAGGTATCCATTCGAACCAGAGTGTCAGCAGCTTCCTCCAGAGTGATTCTACGCCCGATTAATTTTTCTGGATCCATTTTTCCTTCCAAAATAAGCTGCATGAGTTCTGGATAGGCATGTGCTTGCATGCCATGGCTCCCTAAAATTTCCAATTCTTTGGCAATGACCAAATGCATGGGGATGGGAGGATTTGATTCAGTTCCTGCCAGCAATCCAATTTGAATGTGTTTTCCCCGCTTACGCAAACTCGCGACCGAGCTGTAACAAGTTACCTTGCTGCCAAGGGCATCGACTGAGACATGTACTCCGCCTTTACTCAATTCCTGAATGGTAGAGGCAACATCGCTTGTGTTTTTTGCATTGACCAGGTAGTGAGCACCAGCAGCCTTGGCCAGTGCCAGTTTATTGTCATGAATGTCGATTGCAATAACGGTAGCACCCATTGCGGCCGCAATAAGGATGGCAGAAAGTCCTACACCTCCACAACCATGCACCGCCACCCATTGTCCCCCGCTTACTTTTCCTTGTGCAACCACTCCGCGAAAGGAAGTGGCAAATCTACAGCCCAGGCTGGCGGCTACCTCAAAACTTACCGATTCCGGTATTCGTACCAAATTGGTGTCAGCTCGGTGCACTGCCACCCGCTGCGCAAAAGATCCCCAATGGGTGAATCCAGGTTGGTATTGATCGTCACAAATCTGCTGGTTGCCGGACTGGCAACTTGGACAGCTGCCACATGCACATACAAACGGAACGGTTACTCGATCGCCAATTTTCCAATTTTTCACCCCTTTCCCTACTTCAAGGATGACTCCTGCAAACTCATGGCCGGGCACATGGGGAAGCTGAATGTCGGGGTCATGACCTTTCCAGCCGTGCCAATCGCTTCGGCAAATTCCAGAGGCCATTACTTCAAGGAGAATACCTTGCTCGGGTGTCTCTGGATCGGCCACCTGCGTGATTTTTGGGCCTTGCCCAAAGGATTCATAGATTAAGGCCTTCATGGAGGGGTTTTTAATACATAAAAATTAAAGAAAGGACATAAAAAAACCGTGAGGGCTAACCTCACGGTTGGCTTGAATCGAGTTTGATTATACTTCAAATCCTGCTCTATAAGTACGGCCAACAAACTGGTTGGCTTCCTCCAAGTTGGTGATTCGCATGTTTTCGCCGTCCCAAAGGAGTTTGCGTCTGCCAAAAAACTCCTGTTGGCCTTTGCTATTAGGTCTTCGGAGCATAAAGCTTCGAATCGCTAAATTACCCATCAATACTGTTTCGGTCATTGGTCCAGCATAATCAAAAGAAGAGGTGAGTCCCTGATGTTCCTCAGATCCAAATCCAGCCTTGCAGGCATCTACCCACTTCCGCTGGTGGCCGTATTCAGGTTCAGTTCCTTCCAATCGGTCTGGGCCAAAATCTTGCGTTCCATCGTAGAGGTACAATTTCGGCATCAATGGGCTGCTGTCGTTGATATTGTGGGTGATAATTCCTTTTTCTCCGATCATCATGACCCCATTAGCGGAGTTGGCACCACCAAGATCATGGTCAGCAGGGATGATGTCTGGGTGTGAGGGACGTATACCACCATCCATCCAGGTCATTTCAAGAGGAACTCCATTTTTTGCAGTAGGTCCGTAATGCAGTGTAATGAAGGAGGATGCTGGACATCCATCCGGATGATAGTCTGCGGTCCACATTTGTGAGTATACTGAGCCTACCGAGCATTCTGCATCAAGGGGGTAGTGGAGACCGAGCATGCGGAAAGGAATATCCATCAGGTGGCATCCCACATCACCAAGAGCTCCTGTACCATAATCCCACCAACCTCTCCAATTGAAGGGGTGCAAGTTGGGGGTAAATGGAATCTCAGGTGCAGGTCCGAGCCACAGGTCCCATTCCATATCTGAAGGTTTGTTGCTTGGTTCCGGCTTTGGAAAAGCGCCGCCTTGGGGCCATACGGGACGGTTGGTCCATATTTGCACCTTGGAAACTTTGCCGATTTTATCAGAATCCATCCAGCCTTTGATCATATCCATTAGCGGGTTTGAAGCTCCTTGGTTACCCATTTGAGTGACTACTTTTTGATCGCGAGCCATCTGGGTAAGAAGGCGAGCCTCCCGAATATTGTGGGTCATTGGTTTTTGTACGTAGACATGTTTGCCGCGCTCCATACAAAATTTGGCTGCAGGACCGTGTACGTGATCCGGAGTAGAGATAGTGACTGCGTCGATCTCTTTCATTTCTTCCAGCATGATACGGTAATCCGCGTATAGCTTTGCTTTTGGAAATTTTGCCACTGAATCTTTGGCAGATCCTGAAAAATCCACATCGCAAAGGGCTGCTACACGCTCTCTTCCATTGACTGAAGCATTGAAAATATCACTTCTTCCTTTTCCACCTGCGCCAATGGCAGCCAGAACTAGTTGGTCAGAGGGTGAAGTGAATCCCACACCTCCCAAAACATGGCGAGGCACAATAAAAAAGGAGGAGGCAATGGCTGCGTTTTTGATGAATTCCCTCCTTGAGGTGCCGGAGGATTTAGGTTCAAGTTTTTTCATGGGTTGTTGAGAATTGACGAGGAAATGGGTTTAATTTTGGATGCCATTCAGATGATTCCAAAAAGGCATCTCATCAAAAAAAAGAGAGCCTTAGTGATAAAGTTTCATTCTTCCCCAATTTGCTTTTGATTTTTGGGAAAGGCAAAGAAAAACTTAAAAAAATACTAGGAGTTTTTAGGGTTGAATTTTTTCAAGGTGATCATCCACTTGGTCGCTAGCTATCAATTAAAATAAGGTTTGAAGTTTATTTTGATCAGCTGTGGTCTGTGGAAAGGCGTCTGTAGAAAAATATTCGTAAGAATTCACTAGTGAGCAACTGGTACGATTCCGGATAATCCTATTTTTTAAATTCTTTTTATTGCTTAAAGATTGGAGGTTTGAGGTACATAAAAAAGAAAAATTGGGTGTTGAATTTTATTCTCAACTAAAGTTTTCGTTCTTTAGAAATTAAAAAAAACAACAAAGATTTTTTTTAATAAACCCAATTCGAATTAGTTTGTGCCTGTATCCGATTTTCTATCCCCAATCAAGTAAAATATCAGTTATTGTTTAACCAGATAAGTATAGGATTGTGGGCCTGTTGGTATAAGAAAATTAACTAGAGGAAGGACACCAAAAAGAAATAGGATTGAGATTAAAAAACTTGTTTGAACAGTAATCTAACTAGTGAGTGTACATCAAAAAGATTAAATTAATTCCATGATCATCGGCGTAGTAAAAGAAACCAAGGAATATGAAAATCGGGTAGCCTTAAGTCCTGAGGTAGTGAAGCTCGTCCGAAAAAAGGGATTTGACGTTGTTGTGGAGTCTGGAGCTGGGGACAAATCTTATTTTTCAGATCAGGACTACGAAGCTGCGGGAGCGACGATAGGCTCGTCAAAGGCAGCATTGAAGGCAGATTTAATACTTAAAGTCAACCTCGCTACTCTCTCGGAAATCGCCCAAATGAAAGAAGGCGCTGCATACATTTCCTACATGTATGCCTACCAGCATCCAGAAGAAATTGCTGCGTTTAATGCCAAGCGTATCAGTACATTTTCCATGGATGCCGTCCCTCGGATTTCTAGGGCTCAAAAGATGGATGCTTTATCCTCTCAAGCCAATTTGGCGGGCTATAAAGCAGTACTACTTGGGGCCAATTACTTAGGAAAAATTTTCCCCTTGTTGATGACTGCCTCGGGAACAATAACTCCTGCGCGGGTATTGATTTTTGGAGCAGGAGTAGCGGGATTGCAGGCGATAGCAACAGCCAAACGATTGGGTGCAGTGGTCGAATGTACCGATGTGCGTCCCGAAACGAAGGAACAAGTGGAGTCCTTGGGAGGAAGATTTTTGACTGTAGAGGGGGCAGAAGGGGTGAAAACAGAAGGGGGCTACGCGCGTGAGGTGTCAGCCGAATACCTAGAAAAGCAACAGCAGTTGATTCGAGAAAAAATTAAAGAGGCGGACTTGGTCATTACCACCGCCTTGGTGATGGGTAAAAAATCCCCGATTCTTGTCACCGAAGAAATGGTTAAGAGCATGAAAACAGGATCGGTGATTGTGGATATGGCTGTAGAATCTGGAGGAAATTGTGCTCTTTCAGAAATAAATGCTACCGTGGTAAAACATGGGGTCACCCTAGTTGGAGAATCCAATCTGCCCTCACTATTACCAGTAAATGCCAGTCAGCTTTATGCAACCAATATTTCAACGCTAGCATTTCATTTAGCAGGGGCGGAAGGATTGGCGCTTGACATCGAAGAAGAGATTACCAAAGGAGTGCTTATTACTCACGAAGGAGTAGTAGTACATCCATTTACAAAGCAATTACTTTCTCAATAAATATTTATCCTATGTCTGTATCAGCACTGATCGTTCTGATTTATGTACTCGTTTTAGCAAGCTACCTCGGGTTTGAACTAATTTCCAAAGTACCTCCTACCTTGCACACTCCGCTGATGTCTGGTTCCAATGCTATTTCAGGAATCACTATTGTCGGCGCTTTGATCGCAAGCAACGAGATGGGATATGGTACACTCAGCAAATGGTTGGGGTTGTTGGCGCTTGTTCTTGCTACCATCAATGTGGTAGGAGGATATGCTGTGACCGATCGTATGCTTAAAATGTTTAAGAAAAAATGAATATAGGAATCCAACTAGCCTATTTGGTAGCCTCTGTGCTGTTTATTTTGGGCATCAAATATTTAGGAAAAACAAAAGATGCTCGCAAGGGGAATGTGCTCTCTGCAGTAGGAATGTTGATTGCCATTGCTGCTACCTTATTTACCCTAGAGGTGTTTTCATTGATTGAAATTGGTGCAGCAATCCTAGTGGGAGCGGCTATCGGTTTGTATTATTCTCAGAAGGTGGCTATGACCAAAATTCCTGAGATGGTGGCACTATTCAATGGTTTTGGTGGCCTTGCTTCTTTTTCAGTAGCTTTATCTGACTTCTTTTTTAAGAATGCAAATGAAGCGACTTCCTTGGATGCAATCAATCTGACCAGTATCCTATTATCGGTGTTAATTGGAGGGGTCACTTTCACAGGCTCCATGGTGGCGTACTTGAAGCTGGACGGGAAGGTTTCTGGTCAGCCTATTACTTTTTCGGGGCAGCATTTACTCAATTTAATTCTTTTACTAGCCTTTTTTGCTGCTGCAGTACTGGTATTTATTGACCCCAGCCAAGAGATCTACCTATATATTTTGGTGGGTATAGCCCTTTTACTTGGTATTTTAACCGTGATTCCTATTGGAGGAGCGGACATGCCGGTTGTTATTTCTTTGCTCAATTCCTATTCTGGAATGGCTGCTTGTGCTACTGGATTTATTCTGAATAACAATGTGTTGATTGTTGCAGGTTCTTTGGTTGGGGCGTCTGGGATTATTCTCACGCAGATTATGTGCAAGGCCATGAATCGTTCTTTGATGAATGTGTTGCTAGGTGGATTTGGACAAACTGTAGCTACAGGCGGAGCAGATGGTCCGGCAGTAGTGGTCAAAGAAATAGGAGTAGAGGAGTCGGCCATGTTATTTGATTCCGCCTCATCGGTGATTGTAGTTCCTGGCTATGGAATGGCAGTTGCTCAGGCGCAACACGTAGTTCGGGAATTGATGGAGCAATGCGAGAAGCGAAACATTGAATTTAGATTTGCGATTCACCCGGTGGCTGGCCGTATGCCTGGGCACATGAATGTTTTGCTTGCTGAGGCGAATATTTCCTACGATAAACTGATTGAGATGGACGATATCAATGAGGATTTCGCCAACACAGATTTGGTTTTTGTGGTAGGGGCAAACGATGTAGTCAATCCTGCTGCGCGCACTAATCCTGAGAGCCCAATTTTTGGAATGCCAATTCTCAATGCGGATAAAGCACGCACCGTGATTGTATCCAAGAGAAGCATGGGTAAAGGCTATGCTGGTGTTGAAAATGAATTGTTTGGATTTTCCAACTGTCTGATGCTCTTCGGTGATGCCAAGCAAACCATCACCAAGGTGGTGGGTGAATTGAAAGACATGGCCTAAAGGGTGTGATTTATTCCAGTTTTAGGGATAGCTGAGGGGATAGAAGTTGAAAGCTTTTTCTATGCCAGGCACAGCTTCCATGGGATAGGATCCCTTCTCGGTGTTTTTTGGTGGGGTATCCCGCATTTTGTTCCCATCCATAGTACGGGAATTCTTGGGCAATATGCACCATGAGTTCGTCACGGTACACTTTGGCAAGAATCGATGCTGCTGCGATGGATGCGAATTTTCCGTCTCCTTTAATCACACAAGTGTACGAATAGGGAAGGGAAGATTTCCATCGATTGCCATCAATCAATAGGTGGTCTGGAATTTGAGGAAGTTGTTGAATAGCGCGCTCCATAGCCAAAAAAGAGGCTTTTAGGATATTTATTTGGTCAATTTCTGCTACGCTCGCTTCGGCAATAGCCCATCCAAGGGCTACGGCTTTGATCTCCTGAACCAATGATTCTCGCTGGACTTTTTTTAGTTTTTTGGAGTCTTGAATCCTGGGGTTGTGATAGGTTGCAGGCAGGATCACTGCCGCGGCAACCACTGGTCCGGCAAGGCATCCTCTACCTACTTCGTCACAGCCTGCTTCGATTCGATCAGCTTCTAAATAGGGGAGAAGAGTCATCGTGTTGGCTTGGCGTGGGTTGGTAATACATATGGATCATTTCAGCGACCAAAGCAGTCCAGCCTGTTTGGTGGGAAGCGCCTAGCCCTTTTCCACTATCTCCATGAAAGTATTCGTAAAACAAGATGTGATCTTTGAAATGGGGGTCATCTTGAAATTTGGGTTGGTTTCCATGAATGGGGCGGTTTCCATCCTTGCCTCGTGTAAATAAGGAGATGCAGCGGAGTGAGAGCTCTTTGCCGATCATGTCCATGGTTAGAAATTTGCCAGATCCTGTGGGGTATTCTATAGAGAGGTCTTCTCCATAGTAACTATCAAACTTCTTTAAAGATTCGAAAATTAGGTAGTTGATGGGAAACCAAATGGGGCCTCTCCAATTGGAATTTCCACCAAACATTTGGGTGTCAGATTCACCAGGAGTATAGCGAATGGAGAGGGTGTCTCCATTGATTTTCATAGTATATGGATTCTCTTGGTGGTATTTGGAAAGAGATCGAATTCCAAAATCACTCAAGAATTCTTCTTCATTAAGCATGCGCTGTAGTACGCTCTTCATGCGGTGTCCTCTTAGGAGGGAAAATAAACGACGCTTTCCATGTCCGGGTTGGATCCAACTGGAAACGAGTGCTGCTAGTTTCGGTTTTTCTTTGAGGATAAAATCAAGGCGCTTTTTAAATTCAGGAAGATTGTCGAAAAGTTCCTCTCGTATGGGTTCTACGGCAAAAAGTGGGATTAGGCCTACGATGGAGCGAACCTTTAATTTCTTTGGTTCTTTGCCCTGGTAATGAAAAACATCGTAGAAAAAATTGTCTTCTTCATCCCAAAGGGAAATTCGTTCTGAAGAGATCGTATTCATGGCACTGGCAATATATAGAAAGTGCTCTAAGAATTTGGTGGCACTAAACTGATATACCGTATTGAATTCGCAAAGGTCTATGGCAATACGAAATAGATTGAGGGAAAACATTGCCATCCAAGAGGTACCATCTGCTTGTTCTAGTTTCCCTTGGTAATGTTGGGCATGGTTTCGGTCAAACAAAGAGATGTTATCCAGTCCTAGGAAGCCACCTTCAAAGATATTATTGCCTTCGAAATCTTTTCTATTGACCCACCAGGTAAAGTTCAACATCAGTTTGTGCATGGCACGCTCAAGAAATTGCTGGTCCCCTTTGCCTCCATTTAACTTCTTATCGATTTGATATACCCGCTGAACCGCATAAGCATGTACTGGTGGATTTACATCTGAAAAATTCCATTCATAGGCAGGAATTTGACCATTAGGATGCATGTACCACTCGTTTAGGAGTAAAAGAAGTTGTTCCTTGGCGAATTCTGAATCGATTCGTGCCAAGGGGATACAATGGAAAGCCAAATCCCAAGCTGCATACCAAGGATATTCCCAGGTATCTGGCATGGAGATGATGTCAAAATTTTGGAGGTGCGTCCAGCTATTATTCCTGCCTTTCTTTCGTTCTTGTGGAGGTTGGTATCTCCCAGGATCACCTTCCAACCAGCGGTTGACATCGTAGTAATAGAATTGTTTGGACCAGATCAATCCTGCATAAGCCTGCCGCTGGATAGTTTGGTGTTCCTGATTGCTCACGCGCCGCTGGAGTTCTTGGTAAAATGAATCCGCTTCCTGCTTTCGGAGAGAAAGAATTTCAGGAATTGCCTCCAGGGAACCTTCTTCCAATTGACGCTGCATGCGAAACTGCACTTTCACTTCCCCTCCTGCGGGAACAAGTACTTCATGGATGGCAGCAACCTTGGTCCCTGATCCGGAATTTAGCCTGGATGCATCCCCATTAACCAAATAATCATTGATTGCATCCTTGGTAGACTTCCGCTCGTTTGGAATGTTGTAGAGACGCTTTCTATTGGTTTCATTGTCACAAAAAACAAGCTCCTTGTGTCCGCTAAAACTAAAAACATAATTCCCGGATTTTGGATTAAAAGCCTTGAAGGAATGCTCATTTAATTGGGTTATTTTGGGCATAAAGGGCTCATGTCCCGTAAACCAAAATTTACGAAACCAGATAGTAGGTAGTACCCAAAGCTTGGCTGCCTCTGGTCCGCGGTTGATAATGGTGGCTGAAGCCACAATATCTTCCGAATCCTGTTTGGCATATTCAATCACAATGTCAAAATACCGGTCTTCATCAAAAATCCCAGTATCCAATAGCTCGTATTCTTCTTTTAATTTTCCCGCCTTTTTATTTTCATCCACCAGTTTTTGGTAGGGAAACTCAGCCTGCGGGTATTTGTACAGCATTTTTAGATAGCTGTGTGTTGGCGTGGCATCTTGGTAAAAGTAAAGTTCTTTTACATCTTCCCCATGGTTTCCTTGATTTCCAGTCAATCCAAAAAATCGTTCCTTCAAAAAAGGATCTTTTCCATTCCAAAAAGCCCAGGACATGCAAAGAATCTGTCGGTGATCACAAATTCCTCCAATACCTTCCTCTCCCCAGCGATAGGCCTTGCTACGAGCATCATCATGCGTTACATTTTCCCATGCAGCGCCGTCAGGGCTATAATCTTCCCTCACTGTTCCCCATTGTCTTTCAGACATATAAGGTCCCCACATTTTCCAACTCCTGTTCTGTTTAGCAGCAGCAGTCCGTTCTTTTTCTGGATTTATATTTTCTGACATGACTCCCTCCCGTTG
>JALRIY010000419.1 GCA_023255285.1 Algoriphagus sp. | reverse complement strand
CCTCGAACCTCTAAATAGTCAATCAGAAAGTCGAGATGCTCGGCACAGGCGAGCCAGGTTTTGGTTCTGCCATCCTGGTGAATCTTTGGATTGCGCCAGATCAATTGATGCGTCGCGTGCGACAGGCAACCTGCTCGGGAGCACTTTTGGTAGGAGGGCGAAGCAGAAAGCATTACTTAGATTCTGAGGCGTTTTTCTGGCTGAAGGCCTCAGCAGGAATTGTGATCGTCGGTGCAACAACCTGAGGCAATGAGGACTTCGCCTGACCGCCACCTTGTGCATTTGCCAAGACGACCGCGAAGTAAGGTAGCAAGATTGCTCCAGCAAAGAAGACCCACATCCACCATCCTTGAACCACCATGGCCAGGATCAGGCAAGCAACACGAATTGACATCGCCAGGGTGTAGCGAAGCATGCGCTGCTTGCGCTCTTGCTCGGGTGAGATCCCGATCGATGTGACGCTCTGCGGTTTGTTAATCTCTACCTCCGGCTAAGAAAATTGTGTCTAGCCAACCCATTCAAGAATAAGTCAAAGGCTAGACTTCACTTGTCCCAAGCGCCTGCGCACGAGTTGTATTCCCTGGAAAGCGAGCATCGAAATGACCGAAGCAAGAACCGTTCTAGTGACCGGCGGAAACCGCGGTATTGGCCGTTCAATCGCCGAGGAATTTGTGCGTCTCGGTCACCGCGTTGCAGTAACGGTGAGAAGCGGCGAGGGACCTTCCGGAACCCTGAGCGTGGTTGCCGATGTAACCGACCCAACTTCGCTAGACAAGGCATTCGCCGAAGTCGAAGAGAAGCTTGGTGCAATCGAGATTTTGGTTGCAAATGCGGG
>JALRIY010000418.1 GCA_023255285.1 Algoriphagus sp. | reverse complement strand
TAAGCGCAACGTGCACGGTTTGATCGCCTGCGGACGCCGCATTGACACAGGTCCACGGCACACCAGGGTCAATTTGAGGCCCAATGGCCATGCGCTCCACTGCCAACGCTTGCACCACCGCGCCCGACGTCTCACCGCCGGCAACCACGAGTTGTCGCACGCCGCTCTCTACTAAAGAAACTGCGATTCGAGACAAGGCGCTTTCGACTAATGCACCCGCTGCGGCAACACCCAGTTGCGCCTGTATTTGTCTGACGGCCTCTGGTGCCGCCGTGGCGTAAACCAACACCGGGCTCTCGGGCAAGTGTTGGCGCGCCCAATCGGCGACCGCGTCGACGGTGGTGGTTCCGTTGGCCAAGCCCAACGGATCGATGGCCAATGCGGGCAAGCCAGCATCGCGCCAAACGGCTACCTGCTGATTGGTGGCAATCGAGCAACTGCCAGAGATCACCGCCTGGTAGCCGCTGGGCGGTGGTAGTTGGTCCGCGTTATCGCTTGGCGCCAATTGGCCAGTAGCCCGCCAGTTTTGTGGCAAACCAATGGCAACGCCAGAGCCCGCAGTCACGAGCGGCATACCCGCCAACGCAGCGCCCATGGCCATTAGGTCCGTATTTGAAATCGCGTCAACAACTGCGATGCCGTAGCCCTGGTCCTGCAAGTTTCGGAATGCGGCCTTAATGGCATCCGCCCCCTTCGACACCGTGGCGTAATTCACCAGGCCCACGCGCCGTTTGGTTTGAGCCTGCATCACGCGCACCAAATTCGCGTCGGTCATGGGGGTGAGCGGGTGATCCCGCATCCCGCTGTCTGACAACAACTGCTCGCCAACGAATAAAT
>JALRIY010000417.1 GCA_023255285.1 Algoriphagus sp. | reverse complement strand
AAAGGCATCTCGTATTTCGAGAAGCACTAATTGTCGGCCCCGTCAAAAGCACAAGCCTGGATGAGTTTTGGAAGATTCGAACCGAATTTATCGCTACGAGCTATGGAGTTACTGTGGAAGAATACACACAGAAAACTGTTTTAGAAATCGAACGGTTACATGCCCTCCCAGAGGGCACAGAAATCTGTCTTTGGTTTGAAGACGATTTATTCTGTCAGCTCAACTTATGGTTTTTACTTGGGCTGCTTGAAGATACCTCAAAGCTAAATTTGTCTCGCGTCTTTCCTCCTCCCCCCACCACAGAAAATCAATGGACGGGATTTGGTCTTGCTACCTTAGAATCTCTTGAAGAAGCCTTCCATGCACGGATACCCTTTTCTTCTTCGGATAGGGAAGTTGGCAAAGCCCTCTGGGAAGCCTACAGTAACCAAGATTGGGAAAAATTCAAAACGCTTTCCACCCAACCTACCCCCTCCTTTCATTTCTTAGAAGAAGTATGCCAAGCCCAACTCGATCGGCTTCCCGATGCTGACGGCTTCGGCAAGCCGGAACGAATCCTTCATGAAATTCTCTCGAGTGGAGTTACAGAATTTTCCCAACTATTCCAAGAATTCAACCGGCAGGCAGGAATCTATGGGTTTGGGGACTTGCAGGTCAAGGCAATGTTAGACGATTTGCTCCGAGGAAAACACTAGCTCACTCACTTCCTAGGATGAAAATTGTGCAGCACTTGCTTCAGGTAATCTCGATCCAAGTGCGTATAGATCTCCGTTGTCGTGATACTCTCATGACCAAGCATTTCCTGTACCGCACGTAAGTCAGCTCCTCCCTCTATCAAATGTG
>JALRIY010000416.1 GCA_023255285.1 Algoriphagus sp. | reverse complement strand
TAGAGAAGCAATCAACGGTTGGTTAGTTGAATTCTCTAGGGGCGATGACACAGTAGAGTATGTGTACGCCCGACCTGGTCCTGCTATTAGTTTCGCAAAGAAAGTGATGACAGGTGACGTAGAAATTTTTGGAGACGATAGTGAGTAATTTTATTTGTGAGGAATGCGGCGCTAAAGTCGTTGACTCTCCCAAAGGTTACACTAAAGGCTGCGAACATTATCCAGTTGAGACAGTAGAAGAGGTGGCCCCAAAGCGGGGTCGCCATATTGTCTTAGACTTGAGCGATGACACTGCGGTCAAAGAAAAGTTTGGCGGCTAAATTATATATTATGAATGGTGTGAAAAATGAAAGATCATTTCCTCTGGGTCGAGAAGTATCGCCCACAAACTATCGAAGACTGTATCCTACCTGAAAAAACAAAAGCCACATTCAAAGAGTTCCTAAAGAAAGGAGAAGTACCTAATCTTCTCCTTTGTGGTACTGCTGGCACAGGCAAGACTACAGTTGCACGAGCCTTGTGTGAAGAACTAGGTTGCGATTATATCGTTATCAATGGTTCAGACGAGGGTCGTCAAATCGATACCCTTCGAACAAAAATCAAAAGTTTCGCTAGTGCTATCTCATTCGAGAACAAGACTAAAGTTGTAATCATCGATGAGGCAGACTATCTCAATCGTGAGTCAGTACAGCCTGCACTTCGAGCATTCATCGAAACATTCTCTGAGAACTGCCGATTCATCTTCACTTGTAACTACAAGCAAAAGATTATCGATCCTCTTCACAGTCGAACTACAGTCATTGAGTTTAGAACTGACAAGAAAGATCAGCCTGTACTTGCAAG
>JALRIY010000415.1 GCA_023255285.1 Algoriphagus sp. | reverse complement strand
CTGGGTTCGGACCAAACTTCCCTACACAACCCTTGGGCTGGTGGATACTATCCGGCAGGTCTATCCTTCGAGGAATCCAACCGCCTGATGGTCGAGAATCCTGAGGCCTTCAAACAAAAGGTGCAGGAATCTTTGCGTCGGCAGGCTGCGGCCATCAACAGCCATGTGGAAAGAGGTACTTATTTTTTCGATTATGGGAATGCCTTTTTACTGGAAGCCTCCCGTGCAGGTGCCGAAGTGATGGCCAGCAATGGAATCGATTTTCGATACCCGAGTTACGTGCAAGATATTCTAGGTCCGATGTGCTTTGACTACGGATTTGGACCCTTCCGCTGGGTCTGCAGTTCCGGGTCTGCCGCTGACCTCCGCACCACCGACTTGATCGCCGCAGCAGTATTGAAAGGACTACTGCCCACAGCACCTGCAAGCATCTCACAGCAACTTCAGGACAACATTACCTGGATAGCCGAAGCCGAAAAGAATCGGCTGGTGGTGGGTTCCCAAGCCCGTATCCTCTATGCGGATGCGGAAGGCAGAGCAAAGATTGCCGCAGCCTTCAATGAGGCTATTGCTGCGGGAAGGATTTCTGCCCCGGTAGTCTTGGGACGGGATCACCACGACGTAAGTGGAACGGATTCCCCCTACCGGGAAACGAGCAACATCTACGATGGAAGTCGTTTTACAGCAGATATGGCCATTCACAACGTGATTGGTGACAGTTTCCGGGGCGCCACCTGGGTTTCCATCCACAACGGAGGTGGTGTAGGTTGGGGAGAAGTCATCAACGGGGGCTTTGGCCTCGTACTTGATGGCAGCGAGGCCGCAGCACAGCGACTCCAATCCATGC
>JALRIY010000414.1 GCA_023255285.1 Algoriphagus sp. | reverse complement strand
ACAATGAATATTGCAAGTACTAGGTTAGCGTCAGTTAGAAAAGATACTTTACTTGCTAAATACACAAATAATTCCTCAGTAACAGACACCTCTATGAAAACTTATAGTTCGGACAATAGTAGAGAAGTTTTTTTTAAAAGCTTTGGTACAAATGTAAAAGGGAATTCATATGATGATGTTGATGGCTACAAGGCTGATGTTGTGGGTTTTTTAGTTGGAACAGATCATGAGCAAGCTAATGGTTCAAGAGTGGGTGTGGCTTATGGATATTCAAATTCAGACGTTTCAGGAAAAGGAACTGGTCAGTCAGTTACAACTATCGATTCTCATCAAGTAATGATCTATGGAGATTATGCTTTTGGTAATAATATTTTTGAAGGTATGATTGGTTTTGCCGATGGTAGCAATAATACTTCAAGAAAAATTAATGAGAGTGGTCTTGATAGAACTGCTCTTGGAGAATTTAATAGCCGTTCTTACTTTGCAAAAGCTGCTATTTCAAATGATCTAAAGAATTTTTTTGGAGATGAGGTTATAAGGTTAACATATGGCTTATCCGCATCCCAAGTGAATAATGCAACTTATACCGAAACTGGAGCAAATAGTTTGAATATGACGATTACACCAGATGACAGTGAAACATTAGTAAGTTTTGCTGGCGTTAAGTTTAATAAAAAATTTCAAGGCGAGGTATTAGAAACAAAAATTTTAGAATTTAGAGCTGGTATCAATTATGATTTTATTGGAGACAGATCTAGCACGATTGCGAATTATACAGGAGGCGGTAGCACATTTTCAGTAGACGGTAATCCTGTCGATCAATTTGGTTATTCCTTTGGCTTAGGTTA
>JALRIY010000413.1 GCA_023255285.1 Algoriphagus sp. | reverse complement strand
TGCTGTTTCGCAACAGGACGCAGACCAACGCCCTTGGCTTACAGAAGCGCAATACAACGCGACTTTAAACGGTACAGCAGACCAAGCTAAAATAGTGCTGTCAAAATTTAAAGCTAAAAAAGAATTTACAGCTGGCATTAAACAACGCTTTGGGTTATGACAACAACAACTATAGGTGATATAGAGGTACACTATACCCTAAAGGGCCAGGCTGAAATAAGAATAAAAGGCACGCCGTCCGAGGTGTGCCAGATACTAATGAAACTGAATAACGATTTAAAACTTAACAAACCCAAAATTTAATTTTTATGAGTACAACGAAAGTTTATCCAAAAGGAATGAGAATTTTTGCACCACGTAATGGCGCCCCAGAATTTGTAATAGGCGAAATGGTGGTAAATCTAAAAGAGTTTAGCGACTTTATTAAAAGCGCAGAAGCCCAAGAATACTATAGCGAATACAATGGCGACAAACAGCTAAAGTTTACGCTTTTAAAAGGCGACAAAGGGCCATACGTTACTGTGAACACATATAAGCCAGCTGACCAGCCAGCTAAAATTGTACACAGCACACCAGTAACGGTTGACGACGACCTACCGTTTTAATTTACACCAACCACGCAAACCAAGGGAACCCGTCTATATGACGGGTTTTTTTGTGCGAATGAAAAAAAATTTTAAAATAGTGCTGTATATTAAAAATTTATTTACATTTGTGTATGCAATAATGCAAAGCATTAAAAGTAAAACTATGAAAGCACAAATTAGAACAACCCAGACTGGCTTAATTATTCACGAGTACCAACGTAATGGCCGCCCATACATTAAAGTCTACACGCCAGCAGAGTACCT
>JALRIY010000412.1 GCA_023255285.1 Algoriphagus sp. | reverse complement strand
ATTACTTAAAAGGTAATAAAGACCCCAGCGCCTTCTCTTCTGCAGGTATCATGAAAGGTATTCGAGACTTAGGAGGCCCAGACCTTCAACAAATCGCAGGATACCGAGGCGCTTATGAAATCGGACAATCTGGCGCTCCTCAAGCATTAGCCACTGCTTTAGGTGCTCCGGGCTTATTTGCTCGGACTCCATTAGGAACTCTAGGTGAATTTGGAGTAGCTGGTACAACAGGAGCTATAGCTCAAACAGTTGCCCCTGATAGTCCCCTTGCTCAGATTGCTATGCAGTCTACGCCATACTTGGCTAAAGGCGCTTTAACAGGTGCTCGTGCTCTATCTAATCGCCCTCAAGGTGAAATTCCTCCAAATGCTCAAGACCTGCTACAAGTTGGTCGTATGACTCCCGGTGAAATGACAGGTAATCGACCACAGTTGGCTACAGAGTTTTCCACTGAGCGTTCTCCTAAAATCTTAGAACAAGCTAATGTATTTCGTCGTGCGCAGGCTCAAGATGTAAGCAATTTCTTGGATACTTTGATTACGCAAGCCACATCTAAAGCCGTAGAGCCGCAAGCAGCCGCTACGACTGCCTATAACGCTTTTAACAATTATGGTAAAGCACTCTCTACGACTCTTCGTAAAGACGCAATGGCAGACTTTGGAGCAGCTAAAAAATCAGGTGGAATGGTGTCTACTGAGCCTGTTGTTGCTGTTATTAAACAAGCCTTAGCAGATATTCCTCCTGAAACTCCTCATTTGCAGTCTTTACAGACTTCATTGCAGAATGTACTGAAGGAATATGTTACTCCGGCTACAGAAGCTAAGGTTACGCCTTCTACTATTTTAGGCCCTACAGGG
>JALRIY010000411.1 GCA_023255285.1 Algoriphagus sp. | reverse complement strand
CCCAACAAAATACCACCTTTGCGCTTCATTCCCACAACGATTACCTGCAGCCGGTGCCATTTTGGGATGCTTTCAGGGCAGGTTGCGCATCCATCGAGGTGGATGTGATCTTGCAGGAGGGCCAGCTTCAGGTAGCCCATGAAAAAGCATCGATTAAGCCAGCGCGAACATTGGTGAGTTTGTATCTGAAGCCCATCCATGAGGCTGTGGCTTTAGGCCTTATTCAGGACTTTCCCTTTCACCTTTTGGTGGATCTCAAGACAGAGGCCTATTCCACGCTCGAGGTGCTTTTGAAAGATTTGGAGCCCTTTGCGGAGCTACTGTATGGCCCACAAAATCCAAAGGGGCTGAAGCTGATTATCTCAGGAAATAGACCCAAGCCTGTGGATTTCAGCAAGTATCCCGATTGGTTGTTGTTTGATTACCAGAGCAAGGAACTGACGGCAGATCTGCCTTGGGATAAGATTGGGATGGTGAGTTTGAGTTTTTCTCGATTTTCAGTATGGAATGGGAAGGGAAGAATTGTGGAGTCCCAACGTCAGCAGCTCCAAGCATTTATCGATTTAGTGCACTCCTACAAGCGTCCCGTGCGTTTCTGGGCTTCTCCTGATGGCAAAACTGCCTGGCGAGCCTTTTACGAAATGGGCATCGATTACATCAATACCGATCGCCCTGCTGAAGCTCGGGACTACTTGTCTTCCTTAGCAAAAAACGTGTATTCTCTCCCCAATACCCAAGTGGTATACCTGCCCAGCTACCAGGTTGATGGCGCAGACGTCCCCGTCAAGCAGGTTTTTTTGTTGATTGGGGATGGCAATGGATTGGCTCAGATTTCTTCTGGACTTCTGGCCAATGGGGG
>JALRIY010000410.1 GCA_023255285.1 Algoriphagus sp. | reverse complement strand
AAAGAAGATATTTTAAAAATTGTTGAGAAGATGCTTCGTCTAAAAGATGGAAAAGAAGATGTTGATGATATTGATCATTTAGGAAATAGAAGAGTTAGGTCAGTTGGAGAACTAGTTGAAAATCAATTTAGAATTGGTCTCGTCCGAATGGAAAGAGCTATCAAAGAAAAAATGACTTCGGTTGAGATTGATACTGTAATGCCACAAGATCTTATCAATTCAAAACCAATCGCAGCTTCTCTAAAAGAATTTTTTGGAACTTCGCAATTATCTCAATTTATGGATCAAACAAATCCTCTTGCTGAAATTACACACAAAAGAAGAGTTTCTGCTTTGGGACCAGGAGGACTAACTAGAGAAAGGGCTGGATTTGAAGTTCGAGATGTTCATCCAACACACTATGGAAGAATTTGTCCAATTGAGACTCCAGAAGGACCAAATATTGGATTGATCAATAGTTTAGCTACTTACTCAAAAGTCAATCGATATGGTTTTATTGAAAGTCCTTATCGAGTTGTAAAAAATGGCAAAGTTACAAAAGAAATTCATCATCTGTCAGCAATGGAAGAAGGTAAATTTACTATTGCTCAAGCAAACTCTGTTTTAAATGAGGATAATTCATTTAAAGATGAACTTGTTTCTTGCAGAAAAAATTTAGGATTTGAATTATCTAAACCAGAGAATATTGATTACATGGACGTTTCACCTAAGCAGGTTGTTTCCGTTGCAGCTGCATTAATTCCTTTTTTAGAAAATGATGATGCGAACAGAGCTTTGATGGGATCAAACATGATGAGACAAGCAGTTCCATTAATTAAAAATGAATCTCCTTTAGTAGGAACTGGAATGGAAAAAGATGTTGCCCTAGA
>JALRIY010000040.1 GCA_023255285.1 Algoriphagus sp. | reverse complement strand
ATTTGTGATCCCTAACAAAATGTGACAACTTTATTCAGGCATTATCAATTATCAATTTTTCTTATATTTAAAATTCTGATTATTCGCTTTTTGGCAAGTTAACTACGGAAGTAAGCGTTGAAGTTCAATTGAGTGGGCTGTGGACCGTGGACTGTCGTCTGTGGACGATTATCCGCTTGGTGAACAGACAGGTTGAACCACTAGTAGGATTGCGGATAATCTTAGTAAATACTAATCAAAACCGATTACTTCATGGATTACCGCAAACTGGGTAAAACTGACATGCACGTGTCAATTCTAGGATTTGGGGCCTCCCCCTTGGGAGATGTTTTTGAGGTTTGTGACGAAAAGGAAGGGATTGCTTCGGTGCACCTCGCCATAGATCAGGGGGTGAATTTTTTTGATGTAGCTCCTTTTTATGGGGAAACCTTGGCAGAAACGCGCTTGGGCCGGGCCTTGAAAGGCAAGCGAAAAGATATTTACCTAGCCACCAAATGCGGGCGATATGGACTACGCGATTTTGATTTTTCCTACGGTCGAATTTTGAAAAGTATCGATGAATCGCTAGAGCGTTTGCAAACAGATTACTTGGACCTGTTTCAGTTGCACGACATCGAATTCGTAACTCGCCAGCAAATTATCGAAGAAGCCATCCCCGCCATGCAGCACATCAAGGCTTCCGGCAAAGCACGGTACATTGGCTTAACGGGCTTGCCTGTTCGGTATTTGGCCTCCTTGGCCCGAGAAAATGAGTTTGATACCGTCCTTTCTTGGGCGCACTACAACCTAATCCAGGATGAAATTTTGGAGGAATTGGTACCCCTGTCAAAAGAAAAGGGCTTTGGCTTAATGAATGCGGCACCTTTGGTACAGCGCATTCTCTCAGATGCTCCGATTCCTTCTTGGCACAATGCCCCTCCGGAAGTGAAAGCGATTCAAGCACCACTATTGGCCCTATGTCAAGACTACCAAGTTGCACTGAGCGACGTGGCGATGCGATTTGCGATGGATCAAGATGCAATTGCAACCACCATTGTAGGCATGAGTGATCAAGAAGTTCTCCGACGGAATCTGCGAGCCTTTGATTTGAAGATCCCGGATGGCATTATGGAAGATATTGCAAAGGTGGTGGCACCAATCAAAAATACGATGTGGTACGAGGGATTACCGGAAAATAATTTAAGAAAAAAGATATGAAGGCATTATTTCTAACGGCTGTCGGCCAAACTGAAGTCAAGGAAATACCGAAGCCGGTGGTGGGGAAGGATCAATTGCTTTTAAAAATTAGCAAGGTGGGGTTTTGTGGTGGGGATTTGAATGGATTCAAAGGACTCTTTGAGTTGCAGGAATACCCAAGTATCCTAGGACATGAGATTGGGGCCTCGATTGCTGAAATCGGACCCGAGGTACCTGCTGGATTTCGGATAGGTCAACAAGTCACGGTGTATCCCTATTTGAATTGTGGCACCTGCATCTCTTGCCGAAAGGGGCGTAGGAATGCTTGTCAGGACAACAAAACCATGGGCGTGCGCCGACCAGGAGGCATGACGCGCTATATTACCGTTCCCTACACAGATGTGTATCCCTCTGAAAAGCTTTCCCTGACGGAATTAGCTTTAGTTGAACCGCTGACGGTGGGATTCCATGCGGCAGCTCGGGGTCGAGTAACGGCAAAGGATCGGGTAGCGGTGATTGGATGTGGAATTGTGGGGATGGGAGCAATTGCTTCGGCTGTGAATCGAGGTGCGGAGGTGATTGCCTTGGATTTGGATGAGACCAAACTGGCTATAGCACGCAAAATAGGCGTTACACACACCATCAATACGAGTAAGGAATCCTTGGAGGAGGGCTTGGCGCGCATCACGCAAGGCGATGGCCCGGATGTGGTCATTGAAGCAGTAGGCAGCCACATTACCTATCGTGCAGCCGTCGAAGCCGTGGCCTACACGGGCCGAGTGGTCTGTATTGGATATGCCAAGAAGGCTGTGGAATTCAATACAGGAATTTTTGTGAGGAAGGAAATTGAAATTTTAGGCTCGCGCAACTGTACCGATGAATTTCCTGAAGTGATTTCCTATTTGGAAGCAGGAAAATTTCCTGTGAAAGAGGTCATCAGCCGTGTAGTTCCCTTGTCTGAATCTGGAGGTGCATTGGCTGCATGGTCAGAAAATGCACAGGGAACTGTCAAAATTATCGTGGATTTAGACGCAGAAGCAGATGATTAAGTCAAGTGTGACTATAGCCTTGGTACCCGAAATCAAGCAAGGGCCATGGATCTATTGGCATGATTTAAAGGCTTCTATTCAAAAGGCAGCAGTATTGAAATTTGATGCCGTGGAGCTATTTACATCTTCAGCTCAGGCGGTGGACGCTTCCAAATTGAAGTCTTATTTGGCAGCGCACTCGATGGGCATTTCCGCAGTGGGCACGGGTGCAGGCAAAGTGATTCATGGCCTAACGCTGACAGACGCTGATCCAGAAATTCGACAAAAAGCAGTTCAGTTTATCTCAGACATGATGCGTTTTGGGGCGCAGTTTGACGCGCCAGCCATCATCGGATCGATGCAAGGAAACGCAGGCTTGGACCGGTCAGCGTCATTGAGGAACTTAGCAAGCTCCTTGAAAGAATTGGGGGCATTGGCTATATCCTTAGGGGTGGAATTGATTTATGAACCCTTAAATAGGTATGAGACCAACTTATTTAATCGACTGGAGGATGCAGTAGCATTTTTGGAAGCCGAAGAGATCACTGGGGTAGGTTTATTGGCCGACTTGTTTCACATGAACATAGAGGAAGAAAATTTGGCCGCGTCGATTCGAAAAAATGCACGGTGGATTCGCCATGTACATTTTGCGGATAGCAACAGAAGGCCCATTGGCTTTGGCCATACCGAAATGAATTCCGTGGCGAAGGCCTTGCAGGACATTGGCTATTCCGGGTATGTCTCTGCGGAGGCTTTTCCATGGCCAGATTCGGATGCGGCGGCGGTACAAACCATTCAGGCGTTTAACAATTATTTTACTAAATAACGATGCAAAAATTCTGTTTGGCCTTGGATTTAATTGAAGATGAGGCAATGATTCAGGAATACGAAACCCACCATGCACCAGGAAATGCTTGGCCAGAAGTAACCCAGCACGATATCGATGCGGGAATCTTAAACATCGAGATTTTCCGGACTGGCAATCGCATGTTTATGATTTTGGAAACGGATGATGCCTTTAGTTTTGAGAAGAAGGCTATTTTCGATCAAGGAAATCCGAAGATAGCCGAGTGGGAAGCCTTGATGTGGAAATTCCAAAAGCCCTTGCCATGGGCAAAAGAAGGCGAAAAGTGGGTGTTGATGAATCGGATTTTCAAGTCGTAGGGGCCTGATTTATGACTCCTAATTTGAAAATTGAGTGGTTTATAACCTCCCCACCATCATTCCTCCATCTACTGCGATGATCTGTCCTGTGGCATAGCTTAAATCTCCCCGAAGGAGCGTTGCTACCAGCTTACCGATATCCTCGGGTTTTCCCATGCGCGACTCAAGGGTTAAGCCTTTTTGAATCCGTTCCTGATAAATTTCTTTGACCTTTTCAGTCATGTCTGTCTCAATCACGCCCGGCTGAATCTCAAAAACCGGAATCCCAAATTCGGCCAGCTTCACGGCAAAAACCTGATTCATCATCGAAAGTCCCGACTTGGCCATGCAATACGCCGCTCGGTTGGTAGAGGCCAGTCGAGCGGAAACAGATGTAATCGTCACTATGGAAAAATCTTGGGCTGGACTTTTATTTTTCATTTCTACCATCCAATTGGCGATGTGCTGTGTGAGGAAAAAAGTACCCCGTAAATTGATGTCCATCAAGTGGTCAAAATCCTCCTCAGCCACATCCAAAACATCCGCCCGTACCCGAGGTGCAACTCCTGCGTTATTGATCAGAAAATTCAAACTGCCGAATTCAGCTTTTACTCCATCGAAAATTCGTTGGCGATCAGATTTTTCTGAAATGTTTCCCTGAAAGTATGCGACCCGAATGCCAAACTGCCGTAATTCCTCCACTACCTGGTTCACCTCAACCTCTGGCCGAACCCCATTCAGCGCCAGATCCATGCCTTCTTGTGCCAATTTTTTGGCGATTCCCAATCCAATTCCACGGGTTCCTCCGGTAATCAAAGCAATTTTTTTCATTCTCCTTTCAAGGATTTAAGTTGGTCGTACTCTGGCATGACTTTGTAAAAGGGATCCAATGGAAAACATCCGGAGATCATGCCATTTCTCGGTGCAGTAGTACAATCGGAAAATGTGCGACAGATCTTGGCACGCTTCAAGCCATTGCCGGAAAGAATGTCCGCTGGCATATCGGGATAGCTCAACACCATCCGACCAAAGCCTATGGAGTCTGCCTTCCCTGTTCTCAATACCTCTTGTCCTACATTCGGAAGCCACTCTTGAAGGTAAGAATAGGCGGAGCCCACAACATAGAATTCTGTAAATGCACGTTTCAATAGGGCAGTAGCGGCAATTTGTCGAGCAACTCCATGGAGCGGATCCTCGGGAGGGAGGTAGCCATCTGAAGGAGGAAACAAGGCAGGACGCTGAATGTGTGGATTGTAATACGGACTGCCCGCAGTGGTACAGAGCAGCTCAATATCCAATTCGCGCAAGACCTTCAGAAATACGGAGGATTCAGAAAAATCTTCCTCAATCCCACTTTCTGCTCCTCCAAAGGCATATTTGTACGGACTTTCAGTGGCAGGGATCCCTTTTTCCTCTGGGCCTTTCTGAAAGGGTACCCAGTCAAAAATGCTCATCCGCACCCCAATTTCCAAACCTGGAGCAGCGGCCCGAATTCCGCTGACAATGTCTCTGAGGAATCGGGTGCGATTTTCAATGCTGCCCCCGTATTTTCCTTCCCTGTCGTAGGCACTTAGAAACTCATGCCCAAGGTATCCATGACAATGCTTGATATCCACAAAATGGAATCCGGCTTTTTGCGCCAAAACCGCAGCAGAAATGTAATCGGCAATAATCGAATCAATCTCCTCATCGCTCATCAAGGGGTAATCCTCGCCAAGTCCAAATTTCTTATTCAGGATGGGGTGCGGATAGAGAATCCTGGGTTCCATCCGTTTCTTGTCATTTGGCTTACAAAAACGTCCTGAATGGGTAAGCTGTAGTCCAACAAGAAGGTCTGAAGTATCACCAAAATGCTCTTTGTGGGTAGTTTGAACCAACTCAAACAAGTCCACAAAATCCTTGAAGGTCTGTTCATTCAAAATTAGTTGATTCGGATTCGCTCTACCCTCGTGCCGAACAGCCACTGCCTCACAGCCCCAAAGCAGTTTGGCTCCACTTAACGCGAAGTTTTTCCATCGCCTTTTTGTCAACTCAGTAGGACGCCCATCTGCTGTACCATCCCATCCTTCCATAGGCAAGATGCAGAGCGCATTGCCTATGGTACTTCCAGATCGGAGCGTATGTGACTTTCCATAGGGAGAATCCTGACCAACAATCAATTCCTGATCAAATTCAAGCTGAATCCCGTCCTTTTGCAAATGTTCCCCAAATTGCTCTGCAGTTTTTAGCTGCGCCACCCGGGGATACTGAGGTTTATACTTTCCACTCATGACGGCACACAGTTGAGGTAGGTGTAATAAGGTTCATTTTTGGCCATTCGCTGAATCAACAAGGCCAGTTCACGGGCATGGTAATCTCCCCACATACTGGATTCTCCATG
Organism: Algoriphagus sp.; assembly: GCA_023255285.1. Classification (GTDB taxonomy): domain Bacteria; phylum Bacteroidota; class Bacteroidia; order Cytophagales; family Cyclobacteriaceae; genus Algoriphagus. The sequence goes on along the minus strand of JALRIY010000040.1, from coordinate 9,116 downwards.
GGCAACTTTTCCTTTTTCAGGAACGTAATCCCAGCCATTGGGCTGGTGGTAGATAGAGTGCAAAATAAGGCCTTGATGAGATACTTTAGTAGAAAGGTAAGGCTCCGAAAAAAGTACAGAGGCCAATTGAATGCCCGCTTGAACATAAGATTTTGAACGATTCGGATCAGAAGATTTAAGCCAATTCCCAATTCGGATCAAGCCCTGGGCAGCGATGCAAGCAGCGGAACTATCTACCGGTTCAAATTCATTGAAAGGATCGGCAGCTTTAGTCAAGTAGTCCCCCAACTTATGAAGATTTGGTGCTCCTGTATCCCAATAGGGAATGCCATCCAAAGGCATGTTGGCCAAATAAAACTCCGCTGTTACTTGAGCAGCTTGAGAAAGTTCCTCAATCAAGTCTTTTTTGGAAATGACCTGCTCGTAATCCGATTCTTGGAGCTTGTCAATAATCTCTAAGGTTTCACCCAAGCCACAAATCGCCCAAGCTAGGCCTCTGGTCCAAGTACTAAAACCGGTGTACCCTTGCTGAGAATTGGGGCATCGGTAATTGCCATCGTTGGTATTGAAGATGATTTCGTGAGCTGTTCGTCCTGGAATATCGTAACTATCCCTACCCTTGCCATAAAAAATCGAATAGCGAACTGTACTCAACAAGTGCTGTATAGCCCGCTGAATCAGCGAAATTCGTCTATCGTTTTCCGCTTGAAGCAAATGGCCAAGTTGGTGGGACACAACCAATGCCCTACAGCTTCTGATTGTATCCACAAAAAGGGAATGAGGACCGTTGAAGGAATAGATAAATCCTCCACCTTGGATACTTGTCCAACGGGTAGCCTGAACTGCTCCGGTTACCTTGAGGGCTAGTTTGTAAAATTCCTTTTCCCATTCATTCTCTTCGATTTTCCCCTCTAAAATCAAGCGAAGGAGGTTTCCGTAGGTACTAACATTGTTGAATCCATGGTCATGCACCCCTATATGGGTGAGGTGAGGGGCCATTTTGGCTAAGGTATTTTTCCGTCCAATTTCCAAAAAATCAGCATCTCCGGTGGCATCGAATTGAAGAATCGCAGATCCAAACTGGAATCCCTGAGTCCATTCTGTCCATCCCCGGGTAACATAGATTCCATTTTCTGTAAACACTGGAGCGCCTTTGGCGGTATCAAAGGTATTTTCGATGGAACGGATTTTTTGACCGGAAAGCTCCCAGAAACTGGGGAGCTGTTGGCTAACTTTTTCTAAAGAAAGGTTGAAATCAAGCTTCATTGGTAGTTTTTTGAGCTAAAATGATGAACAAGCATAAGCAGGGTAGTTGCCGGAATCAGGATCAGGTACATGGCTGCATCGGTGGGCAAACCTGCAAAACCGGCAGGTACCACTTCGGCCAAAGACCCCACGAAATACAGGAGCGCACAAGTGGAAAGTACCAAAAGTGATTTAGGTGGATTTTTGAAAATTACTGCTCCCAACACCACTGGAGCGATCATGGAAGTTCCGGCGAAACTCACTCTCGCCAGCAGCACTAATTCATCGCTCATGTAGGTAGAAAACACCAAAACGATGATGGAAAAAAGGAAAATAGCTATTTGTGTAATACGCATGATTTTTTTGTCTGAGCCGGAAAGGAGCGACCTCAATTCCGTTCCCAAGGCAAAAATTTGTGCATTAGTGGTGGAGAGGCAAGCTGCAAAGAGGCCTACTACGGCCAATGCGGCTACAGGACTGGCTTGATCATACAGTAAAGCAGCCGAAAGAAATTCTGCAGTACTACTTTCTGAATAGCTCACTGCGCCATAGAGCCCAATGAACGCGGTAGGAAGAATAACCAAAATGGCAAAAAAACCTACCGCATAGGCCATTTTATGAACAGACTTAAGGTCTTTCATTATTACCAAACGGGTGGTAAACTGGGGTTGGGATACTGGGATCATCACAATAGCTATCGCCGATGCAATCAGGAAAGGACTGCTAAAAAGTCCTTTTGGACCAGGGAGGCTAAGAAGCCCGGCATTGCTTTGGGTAATTTTTGCAATCCCTGCTTCCAATCCACCTGCCATCTGCAAACAGGTATAGCCAATGATCCAGATGACTACCAGCATGATCAAGCCCTGAATGGCATCGCTATACATAATAGCTTTTAGTCCACCGATCTCCGAATAGACAAGCATCAATACTACAAGGATAGAAGCCCAGCCCCAGCCAGGTATAAGATTGGGAAATGCTGCATCCAGAAAAATGGAAATTCCACGAATCTGAATGGCTACATAGGGAATCAGAAATAAAAATGAACTAACAAAAATCAGGTATCCTGCCCATTTGTTTTGAAAACAAATTTGGATAAATCCTGCAACTCCTTTGTAGCCTACTTCTGAGGCTCTTTTGCGCAGCTTATACCCAAACCAGATCAGGAAAAATACCATTAACGCATCGGAAAGGCCAAGAAAAATCCACGCCCCTACTCCATGGGTTCGGAAAAAATCAGGCATCCCCATAAAGGTAAATGCACTGAATAGCGCTGCGGAAAAGGTGAGAAAGCCCAGAATCGCTCCGATATTGGATCCCGCCAGCATAAATTCATCTGAACTCCTGTTTTTGCTATAGGATATGTAGGAAGCATACCCTAGCGATGCGAGGAAAAGCACAAAGAAGAAAATCAGCCAGCCGATCATGATTTCGGAGATTTTTCCTGTGGAAAAATAATTGATCCGAGAAAGGTAGCGAGTACAACCAGCACTGTGATTGCAAAACTGGACCAAAAAATGAAAGGAACCGATCCCAGGGAGGGATTAGTTTTATCTTCCTGGAAAACAAACCAAAAAGATACAATGGAAAGCAGAAAAACTGCTGAGGCAAGGAAATGCCAGGGTTTGAACTTCATGAGTAGGCTGTCAGGTTATTTGGGATCACTATGCTAGAATTATTTTAAATAATAGCTGACATAAACTACATAAAATCACTTGGGTGGCCAAATATCCGGCAATTGAAACTATTCCTACACTAGGATTTTTTACGAAATCAATTTCGGAAATGAAGGCAGGAAGCGAATTTGAATGCAGATAAGTGAAAGAAAATTGAAGGAGCATTCCCCTAAACCACCTTCAGAGAGCTGCCGAATCTTCTGCTCTGCATTCTAACCGCTTTTTTATTAAACACTAGAGATGTAATTTTATATGACTATCCGCAATTATGCCAGTAGTCCCAACGGAGTACTAAAACTTGCGGAAATCGTCGGCAGACAACAGGCCAAAGACCACACCTCATTAAAATGAACTTCTAACCTTATTTTTATTTGGTAACTAGTGACAAAGCGGATATTCATATAATTTTAAAAATACAAGCCACTTAACGTACTCCTTATGAAGTATTTCAAAATGAATTACATGAAAGTTTACGGGAGTGGATTGTTGATCTGTACACTTACTTTATTATTTTTTTGTAATCCTAAGGAGGAAACCATCCCAGTTAAAACCCCTAAAAAAGTGTTGATTTTAGGTAATAGTATTACTTGGCATCCAGCTAGTCCTAGCATCAACTGGTTGGGGAACTGGGGGATGGCCGCAACTGCAGCTGACAAGGATTTTTTGTCCCTTTTGACCGATAAAATCATAGAAATTAACGAGCAGAATGAGGTATTGGGCAGAAATGTCTATCCCTTTGAAAGAGGATATGAAACGATAAGTCTAACTGAATTTGAAGATTTGAAAACCTTTAAGGCGGACATTATTGTAATTCGATTTGGAGAAAACATAGCTGAACCCGAACGTGCAGCAACTCCTCAATTGCAAGTTGCTGTCAAAGATTTTGTCGATTACTTAGCAGATGGAAGACCTGTAAAAGTAATCCTAACGACACCATTTTGGTCGAACCCTGGAGTCAACCAAAATTTTTTAGCGCTCTCGGAGCAAAACAAATGGCCGCTTATTCCATTGGATGATTTAAGTTTGGCCCAGGAGAATATGGCCCTGGAAAGATTTGAAAACATCAGTGTAGGAAGTCACCCTGGAGACCTTGGCATGGAAAGAATTGCTACTAGAATTTGGACTGTATTAGCGAATGAACTTTGAGTCTAACTACAAGTTCGCTGCCCTTAGCTCACTTTTAGCTAAAATTTTCTGAGTAAGTACAACTCGCCAACTACCAAAAACATCAAGACTCAGAAAGGCAAAATTGAAGTGTGATTAGTACACTCTATGGAGTTTGACCCATTAACCATATACGCCTATATCCCCTATTAAATTTTTGACTTTGAAATTAGAAATCAATATTTAACTAGTTGTATTGCGCACGATTTGGAATACGATCTTCATGGATAAACTAGCTAATTTGTATCCCATTCTTAAAGTTTAAAATTTAAAAAGCTATTTTTTTACCTGCCCAAAAAGTAATAAATAAACAAAGTTACCAGGCAAAGTACCACAGAAAGTAACTTTGCATATTTCCATTCCTGAAGATTAAGAGGTCCAGCGGAATTCATAAGCAGAGCTTTTGGTTGAAACTTCAGACTTACCAAATACATTACACCGAGATTAAGTAAAAACTCTATCCCCCAAATGTGGATGAAATGGAGGTTTATTTCCATCAGAAACGTGGTCAGCAGATAAAAAGAAAATCCTGTTGCCAATCCGACTTTGGCACCTATTGCTGAGATTTTAGGGATAAAGAAACCAGCTATAAGAATGGAAGCGATAGGAATAAAAAATATTCCATTGAGTTGCTGCATTAACTGATATAGCCCATCGGGAGCATTGGCCACCATCGGAGCAATTAAAATCGCCAAAACTGCCAGGATCAACGAACTTACTTTGCCCACGCTTACGAGAACTTGATCAGAGGCAGAGGGCTGAATGATCTTTTTATAAATATCCAAACTGAAAATCGTAGCTGCAGAATTTAAAACAGAATTGAATGTACTGAGTACTGCACCCAAAACTACAGCAGCAAAAAAGCCAATCAGACTTAAAGGGAGAACTTTTTTGACCAAAACAGGATAGATAAAATCTTGATCTCCAAAGTAGTGTTCTCCGTAAAAATAAAAAGCAATGATCCCCGGAAAAACAATAATTAAGGGAATCAATATCTTAAATACCCCAGTAAATAACAGCCCTTTTTGGGCCTCAGCCATATTCTTTGCACCAAGTGCACGCTGAATAATTGTTTGGTTCATTCCCCAGAAATATACTTGGTTGATCATCAATCCCGTGAAAAGTGTACTAAAGGGCAAAACTGAATCCTCCGCACCGATAACATTGAATTTTTCGGGTATAGTCTGAAATACTTTACTGAATCCGGCGATTAGATTTCCGCTGCCAATTTCCCAAAGTGCAAAAACTGGCACCATTAGCCCTCCAATCATCAGCCCAATTGCATTGATAGAATCAGAAAAGGCAACAGCTTTTAATCCTCCCAGAATAGCATAAACAGAACCTATTACTCCGATGGTAATTACAGTCAACCAAATCCCTTCTGACTTACTAATTTGAAAAACCTCAGAAATAGAAAAAAGACTCTCCAAATTGATAGCGCCGGTATACAGCACGATAGGCAATAGTGTGACCACGAAAGAAAGCATCAGCAAAAGGGAGACGATAGTTTTTGTGGTTGCATCAAATCGAATCTCCAGATACTGAGGAATGGTGGACAAGCCAAGCCTCATATAAATTGGCAAAAAGTACAATGCAGCGATCACCAAGGCTATCGCGGAAGTAACTTCCCAGGCAATTATAATCATGCCATTTTTGTAAGCTGAACCGTTCATTCCAATCAGGTGCTCCGTCGAAATATTGGTCAGAATCATAGATCCTGCAATCACTCCACCAGTCAGGGACCTTCCACCTAAAAAATACCCATCCTTTGAGCGGAGGTTTTCTTTCCTCAACTTATACCAGGAGAGAAGGGCAACAAATAGTGTGAATCCAACAAAGGAAATAACAGTGAGCATGACGTGTATTCTGGGTTAAAAGGAGAAAGTGAAACACCCTAAAATGAAAAAGGGAACATCACAAAACGTCCCTTTTTTCATTTATGGTTTTGCTTTAAAATCTCATTGTTGCTGGGAGATATTTGGCAACTAATTCCTCATAATAGGGTCTCAAAGCCTTGGAATCCGGTGGCACCGGCACTTTGGAATACAAGTCGTAAGGATTGAATTTATCTACCCATTTAAACATCTCTCTGTCGTGATCATTTAATAAGTGGTCGTAGGCACTTTCCCTATGCTGCGAATAAAAAGAATGATACCGAATCATGTAAAGCGCGGGTTCCGGCAGGTAGTCCTTGACCATCTGATATAAATATTCATCATGTCCCCAGGACATTTTGACTTGATCCAGGCCACACTGATGGGAATAAACCCCATATTTGGTGTTGTAGCGATCGTCCTTTGAGTCTGGGTTTAATTCGAAAAACTCTGGATAAACAATCGCATCCGAATGCCTACATCCAACTGGAAAAGTATCCCCGACAACTGCCCATTGTGGCTCACCAAACAAGCACAGCACTTTGCCCAAATCATGTATAAATCCTGTCAAAACAAACCAATCAGGATGCCCATCTGCACGAATCGCTTCTGAAGTCTGCAGCAAATGCTGCAACTGGTCCAAATTGGTATCCGGATCTGAATCATCAATTAGTGTATTGAGGTAATCAACCGCTTCCCAAAATGGCATCTCCTTTTTCTCAAACTTCAAAAATTCACTTTCCTTCTCCAGCACAAAATCATAGGTTTGGTAGGTGTGATTAAGCTTATAAAACTGTCTCACAGTATCCGCTTTCTCAGAATCATGGTAATTCCGGTAATCATCCTTAGCTTTAGATTGCTTGTCTTTTGGTTCAGGATACCTTACCAAAAGGTCATCTTCCCAATCTTCTATTGACTGAAGCGGAGCATTTTCAGATTCTGAGATCTTGATTTTCATGGAGTTGCAATTTTGAAAGGAAATATAAAAAAAAATTCCAAGTTCTCGTTATTCAGAAATTGGAACTTAAATACAATACTTTTTAGCCTGAATTGATGGTTCAGCATTGATCTGGTATAAACAATAAATTGCACTTGATGCTAAACAAAATTCATACTGAAAACGGATTGGTCAAAACCAGATTTAATCCTGGCAGTAACAAAATTGAAAAGTTCTTTCAACCTTAAACTAGTTTAACTAGGAGTCAAAATTTGAAAGTAATTAGGTAGATTTCTCCATAATCCGCAAAACTAAAATATCTAGTGGACTTCGGATTTCCTCTACCCACATTGGGGAAGTAAGTGGAGAAAATAAAGAAAAAATTAAAATTATTTTCTTGGTATTTTTAGAAAACGCTAGAATCGAAAAATTTATTTTCTGAAAAATTTCATGAAGTATCCAATGATCGTTCACTTATTCTTAACGCTATTCACATTGCTTTCTTGGCAAGAAAGTAACGCAAAAACCATTCAAAACGAGTTGCCTAACATCGTCCTACTCATGGGTGATGATCACGGCTGGGACGAAACGGCCTATAATGGACATCCTTTTCTACATACGCCAGTATTGGATGAGATGGCAGCGAAAGGACTTCGATTGGACCGTTTTTATGCTGCCTCACCGATTTGCTCACCTACTCGAGGGAGCATAATTACAGGTAGACATCCAAATCGTTATGGAACTTTTTCCCCAGGGTATTCTATCCGGCCAGAGGAGATCAGTATAGCCAAAATCATGAAAGACGCCGGTTATGCCACGGCACATTTTGGTAAATGGCACTTGGGACCGGTGAAGGCAGATTCACCCACCAATCCCAAAGCCATGGGTTTTGACGAATACCTTTCACACGACAATTTTTTTGAACTGAATCCTCATCTTTCCCGAAACGGGGCCGCCGAGCAACAATATGAAGGAGAAAGTTCCGAAATTCTAATTGCCGAAGCCATTCAATTTATCAAAAAAGCGAAAGAAAAAGGCCAGCCTTTCTTCTTAGTGATCTGGTTTGGGTCCCCTCATGAACCATACAGTGCTTTGCCCAAAGACCTAGCACTCTATGACGGATTACCAGAGGAGTTGGGTGACAAATTGGTAACACTGACTTCCAATGAAACAGGATATCCAGTGGAAAGACTGCAGCGGGACGTTTTAATTGAACGCTTTGCAGAGATCACAGCTATGGACCGGTCCATTGGCCAAATACGAGAATATCTAGGAGCAGAAGGATTGCGAGACAATACCCTACTTTGGTATTTTGGGGATAACGGCACACCCCAGGAGGGGAATGCTACTGTCCCATTTAGGGGTCAAAAAGGCACTATCTATGAAGGAGGCCTCAGGGTTCCGAGTGTGGTCGAATGGCCTAAACGTATTCCTAAGCCGATGATTAGTTCAGTTAATGCAGTAACCACCGACTTACTACCGACATTTTGTGCCCTTGTGAAACAACCCTTGCCAAACCGCCCCTTAGATGGCATCAACCTATTGCCCCTTTTTGACAAACAAATGGAAGAGCGAAAAGGAACAATCCAATTCTGGAATGGAAGTCCTAGAAGGGAAGCGGCAGGATATTCGCCCTTAGATTATATCGAGGCAGAATTACAGAAAGGAACTAGTCCTTTGGCTAAGTTGATGGACGGAAGCCCTACAAGGGATTTCAAAAATTATCACCATCCAGCTATAGAGATGCGGGATTTTGGTGGGCCTAGAGCAATATTGGACAACAGGTATAAGTTGGTAATCCATGGAGATGCCAAGGCGAATGGTCGCCGGGAACTATTTGATGTGAGAAATGATCCTGGAGAGAAAACCAACTTAATCGAGGTGGAGCCTCAAATTGCAGACAAGCTGGAAAAGCAGCTTCTCGTCTGGCAACAATCCGTGCTTGAAAGCCTGATGGGGAAAGATTATAACTAGCGTGGTATCCTTTTTATCAAAGCCCGCATAACATTTACACATCCAAAACCCTTGACAATAATTAAATCTTAATAAATAATATCAACCCTAATAGTATTTGGGTTGATATTTCTATAAAATTAATAGGTGTTTAGCCAAAAAAGCTGCGTACTGAAAGTTCTGGTATCCCTCAAAGGCGCAAGCTAAAATCCGGACATGATTATTCCACCGTGACCGACTTAGCCAAGTTACGCGGCTTGTCCACATCCG
>JALRIY010000409.1 GCA_023255285.1 Algoriphagus sp. | reverse complement strand
AGACTGTGGATGGTTGTCTGGCAACAAACCTTTAGCCATAGACATTGGCAAATAAGGAATGCCAGATTTTTCAACCAAATCACGGATCTCTTTATCAGCTTGAGCATAAGCAGCGCCTTTACCCAACAGAATCAATGGACGCTTAGCGCCCTTCAACACGTCTAATGCACGAGCAACCGCATCAGCCGCTGGGATCTGACGTGGAACTGGATCGATTACCTTGAAGATGGATTTCTTAGCTTCTTCAACAGGCATTGTTTGCGCGAGCAACTGTGCTGGCAAGTCCAAATACACACCACCTGGGCGACCAGAAACCGCAGCGCGAATTGCACGTGCAAAACCGATGCCAATATCTTCGATATGGTTGATACGATAAGCAGCTTTGCAATATGGCTTAGCCGCGTTGAGCTGATCCATCTCTTCGTAGTCGCCTTGTTGCAAGTCAACGATTTCACGCTCGCTTGAACCAGAGATCAAAATCATTGGGAAGCAGTTCACAGTTGCATTAGCAAGTGCTGTTAAGCCATTCAAGAAACCAGGTGCAGAAACTGTCATGCAAATGCCTGGCTTTTGCGTCATGTAACCAGCAATCGCTGCAGCATTACCTGCATGCTGCTCATGACGGAAGCCAATAAAACGCAAACCTTCAGCCTGTGCTAAACGACATAAGTCGGTAATTGGAATACCAACCAGGCCGAAAATCGTATCAAGGTCGTTTGCCTTTAAGGCATCAATGACGAGATGGAAGCCATCCGTTAACTGTGTGTTTTGATTATCTGTTGTCATAGAAATTTTTCAAGAATCACAAATCGCCCGATAAGGGCTAATGCAATTTAGCTTTCGCTAATGTCTCCAATTTAGTTATTAATCGCACTGCG
>JALRIY010000408.1 GCA_023255285.1 Algoriphagus sp. | reverse complement strand
AAGCCAAACAATATTCTTTTGAAAGAGTTCAAGGTGTGCCCTTAGGAGGTCAACAAGGAGATCCTATTATCCATCACCCTGATGTACTAAGACTCAATGCATTAATGAAATCAGAAATAGAAGCCATGCGAGCTTTGGCATTATATGGTGCCTATTCCATGGACATGATTAAATCTAATGATCATAATTATTGGACTAACAAAACATCACTTTTAATTCCTATCATTAAAGGATGGTTAACTGAACGCTCCGTAGAAATAACTTCGAATGCAGTGCAAGTACATGGTGGAATGGGGTTTATTGAGGAAACAGGCGCGGCGCAACACTACAGAGATTCAAGAATTCTCCCTATTTACGAGGGAACCACAGCCATTCAGGCTAATGATTTAGTTTTCAGAAAAACCATACGCGATAATGGTGAGGGAATAAAAAGCCTCATAAAAGAAATACAGCAGGAAATTGATGAAAAACTAAACTCTAATAGCCTCCGAAAAGTACAATCAAAGATGAATGAGGCCATTGATACCTCATTGAAAACAATAGATCATTTAATAGCTAGCTCTAACGACCAAAGAAAATCTGCTGTCTCCGGTGTTAATTATTTGATGATGCTAGGATATTTATTTGGAGGATGGATGATGTCAAAAAGTATTATTGAAGCATCTAAACTTTTAGAAACTGAAGGAGCTGATAGAGAATTTTTAAAGTCTAAAATAGTAAGTGGTAATATTTATATTAGTAACCTTTTGCCCCAAGTTCAAAACCTATCGAAAATTATCATGGAAGGTGATGATGATATTTTATCGATGAAAGTGGACTGGCTATAATTACGTACCAGAGTAGTTAGGACCCCCTCCTCCCTCTGGGGTAATCCAATTAATAT
>JALRIY010000407.1 GCA_023255285.1 Algoriphagus sp. | reverse complement strand
GTCCACCTTCGACGGCGTCGTAGCTAGTGCCGTAGCCAGTGGTACCCACATTTGGATTGCCCATTGAGGCATAGCCTCGACGGTTATATCGATTTAGTACCGGGTTACTGCTCTCCATTAATTACTCCTTTAACTAACCCTCAATTAACCCTATTCGAGTATTTACTTAAGGTGTAAGTAAAAACGCGCCTCAGGGGCGCGTTATTCCTTTCCATCTGTGCCCTTGGTCGGACTCGAACCGACACTGGAAGGATTTTAAGTCCTCTGTCTCTGCCATTGGACTACAAGGGCGCACAAAGCAGGCGTGAGTCTACTAGTTGGTTTAACCGTTCACGAACCCGCTAACTGAGAATTAACTGCTGGTATTGGCTATATAGATCTTGTGAACTAGCTTTCTTTTCGATGATTTTAAAATTAGAAACATTCCAATTTGGTGGGGTCGGGCTTTGCGCTAATGCCCAAGCTGCTTGTCTTGCTGCCCCTAGCGCTACATATTCACCCGGTTCTGGGACTGCAATTTCATAATCAAAGAATGTCGCCGCAACTTCTTGGACTGCTTGATTCCTTGCTGCACCGCCAACCAAAATCACGCGATTAATAGGCACATTTAATTTCGAAATAGCTTCTGCCGCATATCGCATACCCGCCATCACACCTTCAATTGCAGCTCTTGCGATATTTGCCGGTGTGAAATTCTCATGAGTGATTCCATAAAAAGATCCAGTTGCATTTGGTTTATTTGGAGTTCGCTCCCCATCAAAATGAGTGATTAATCTCAGACCATTCGCACCAATGGGAGCTGAAAGCGCCGCTTGGCTAAATTCTTCAAAAGTTAAATTAAGGGTTTTGGATACGGTTGCGAAAATTTTCGCAGCATTAAGTGTGCAT
>JALRIY010000406.1 GCA_023255285.1 Algoriphagus sp. | reverse complement strand
AGCTGAAAAGAAAAGGAAAACTATCTTCTGAAGACGAATTAAAATGGAGAGAGAAAATTCTGAAGAAACAAAATAAAACGTTAGATTTACAAAAAGACCTAAAAAAATCAGAAGACAAATTAAGAGAATTAGATTAAAAAAAATCCCGATTGTTTTCAATCGGGATTTTTTTATGTTGAACAAGAATTAATTCATGCTTATTTTTTGTGGTAACGCTTTACCTTTTGAAGCTAATTTCATCTCCGTGATGATATTTAAAGTCTCATCCACATAAACATCTTTTTGCAAATCTTCATGCCAACGCTCACGTTTTTGTTTCAACAAAGTATCTTTTTCAAATAGCATTACTTCGTTTGGCAACGACTGAAATTTCAATTTATTGTTGTAATCTGAAATCGCTTTGAATTTTTTAATTTTTGTATCTGCAATATTCATTTGTTTTTTAAACTCATTCAAATTCAAGCTGAATACATTTTCATCTTTACGTTCAAAAATCCATTTCGCATTTTCGTCAATTAACTTGAAATTTGGATTTGATTCAATTCTTCGTTTAGAATTTGCAATAATATTTTCGTAGTTAACATTCATTGGATTGTATTTTGCAGGTTCAATTTTATCCCAAGGCAGAGCACTTTCTTCATCACGCTCACCCATATCTAAATATGCAAAACGATCTGGAAACACAATGTCACTCTGAACACCTTCGCGCTGTGTAGAACCACCATTAATTCTGTAAAATTTTTGGATGGTAGTTTTTAAAGCACCTAAATCACCATACGAACTTCCTCTCACAAACTGATTCAAATCAATTACGTTTTGAACCGTTCCTTTACCATAAGAATGCTTACTTCCTACAACAATTCCTCTTTTATAATCCTGAATTGCAGCT
>JALRIY010000405.1 GCA_023255285.1 Algoriphagus sp. | reverse complement strand
GAAAGAGTTGCGTGATGAAGCTGCTGTTGCAATCGCAATGCCAGCCTAAGAATTACTAGGTAATTCAGGGGGACTTCTTCGGGGGTCTCCCTCTTTTGTTAAAGGGCTTTTGTTAGAGCCTTTCAACAAAGGATAACAAGGAGTTTATATGGCGATCTTTCGTGGAAATGGTGGGGCGGGTGATAGCACTCAAGACGCCAGCCTGACTATTGTAACTGAGAAATCACTGGCGGCTACTAATGCCGCTGCTGCCGCTGCCGCCTCTGCTAATGCTGCCGCTGAATCTGAAGCTGCTGCACTACAATATATCTTAAATGCTACAGATGCATCTCGTCTGACAGCAGGAACTGTTTCTACTGGCGCTCCCGGTACAGATGCTGCTGTTAGTATTACTGGTGTTGCTGGTGCTCAAGTTGTATCTTTTATCATTCCTAGAGGCGATGTAGGTGCTCAAGGTATCCAAGGTGCTACAGGTCCTACAGGTTCTCAAGGTGAAGTAGGTCCAACAGGTTCTCAAGGTATCCAAGGTGTACAAGGTACTCAAGGTATTCAAGGGCCAACAGGTTCACAAGGTATTCAAGGTGCTACAGGTCCTACAGGTTCCCAAGGTATACAAGGTCCTACAGGTGCTCAAGGTATTCAAGGCGTTGCAGGTCCAACAGGTCCTACAGGTGCTCAAGGGATCCAAGGGATTCAAGGTACTCAAGGTGTTGCAGGTCCTACAGGTGCGCAAGGTACACAAGGCCCAACAGGTGCTCAAGGTACGCAAGGTGTTCAAGGTCCTACAGGTGCTCAAGGTCCAACAGGCTCTACAGGAGCTGTTGGCCCAACAGGTGCTCAAGGTCCACAAGGTGTAGCAGGTCCTACAGGTGCTCAAGGTGTCGCTGGAAGC
>JALRIY010000404.1 GCA_023255285.1 Algoriphagus sp. | reverse complement strand
CTTGTTAAAGAGATAGATGAGCCTATTTCCCAATTCTTCTCAGATATTTTCAGTAATGCCAGAGATCTATTTATCGAGGTAGGTAAGGACGCCAGTATTAATGAAGCGGCTGTAAACTCTATACTAGAAGCATTTACCTTTGATGAAACAAAGTATTCGCTACGCGATTTAAAGGGTGCTGAATTAGAAAAAGAAGTTGGCAGTATAGTTAGCTCCATGTTGGATGATGCGGCCTTAGCTATATTCAACAGCTTTGAGCAATATGCTGAGTTTGACGAAGGTATGCTAGAAACTGTTATTCGTGTAACAGACACGAATAAAAAAGTTGTGCAGGCCATTAGTAATACAGGCACATTATCTGCAAAAATGCTTGCAGGAAACTATGCTTTAACAGAGAGTTTTATTTCTGGCTTCGAAGACTTAACAGACTTCTTAGACCAATCTAGCTTTTTTGCAGAAAACTTCTTAACAGAAGCAGAGCGCTTAGCTCCTGTGCAAAAACAAGTAACAGACGGGCTAACCAGTCTAGGTTTAGCTGGAGTTAAAACTAAGGGGCAATTTGCTGCTGTAGTACGTGGGTTAGATCTTACAACAGAGACTGGCCAAACTACATATACAGCACTGTTAAAACTAGCTCCAGCTTTTGCAGAGGTAGCTGAAGCCGCTGGCGAAGCTTTTGACAGCATAGATAGCCTATACGACGTTACTGGTAGGCTTAGTAAGCTAAATGCTGACTATTTAGATCTACTTAACGATCAAAAATCAGCACTAACAAGTATCGTAGATAAGCTAAAATCGTTTATTAAGACTATAAGTGACTTCAAAGCTAGCTTACTGTTAAGTAATCTATCTACACTAACGCCACAGCAGCGCTATGCGGAAGCAAAAGCTCAATATG
>JALRIY010000403.1 GCA_023255285.1 Algoriphagus sp. | reverse complement strand
CTGAGGGTTAGTATCATCCCAAGAGCCTAAAGCTGCGGTGTTAGAGATAATAGAAGCCCATTTATCACCTGCTTCTACTCGTTTTAAATATTCTTTAGAACCAACGCCACCTGTTCCCGGACCAACTGCACGATGTACAACAGCAGGGTCTTCTAACTTACTGGGGTCAATATTTTTTATACCTGTAAAATAATGATATGGTACTTTATCAGCAAATTTAGCATCATTAACTAAATCAGGATTATCAACAAAAATATTAGGGTCATCTACAAGACCATCTAAAAAGAATTCTTCTCCTAGAGCCTTATAGTTGTTTTTACCTGTTATTTGAATAGCGCCCCGACCACGATATTTATAACCTTCATCAGCAGCGTTTCCCATACGATTACCGTACAAAGCATTACCGACAGCTTCTGCACCTTGTGAAGCTGTGGTCTGTGCATCGTCTAAAGTTTTAAACCGTACCTTATTACGGTGACTAGGGACAGTATAACTCTTTCCTCTAAATGTAAAAGTATAACCCGGAGAGCCAAAATTCATTAACAAATTTTTAGCGTTCCAGTTTAAATTTTCTTCATTACCATGCTTACCCTCAGCTTCATATTGACCCATAATGTTGCCAATAGCTTTATCGGATAAGTTTTTCTTTTTTAGATAATTAAGTAACTCTGAGCTAGTTGCCATATTTATAATCCTCAACGTCGATAATATCGTCCGACTCTCCAGCGATTGAGACTGACTCGCCAACGCCGGTAATTGTAATGTTAACAGAAGGGCGACTGCCGCCAACCTTATCCTTGTCAAAGTAGGACATTGGAAGCATCCTATCGACCAACAGCTTCCACGCTGCCGCCTGATTCTTGTGCTCATCATCAAGTGCTGCATCAAGGATGGCATCTAACACCTTCCTACTTTT
>JALRIY010000402.1 GCA_023255285.1 Algoriphagus sp. | reverse complement strand
TTGTAGCTATAGGAGGAATTAATAATTTAAATTACAAAAAACTCTTGTTGAACAATGCAGATTTTTTAGCTATCTCAGGCTACGTTTGGAATAATAAAAAATTAAAATCTTTAGAAGCAATAAAATTACTAAAATGAAAATTAATGCAAATGAAATAAGAGTTGGAATGCTCTTAGAATATAAAGATGACTTGTGGCAAGTTCTTAAAACTCAACATGTGAAACCCGGAAAAGGTGGAGCTTTTGCTCAAGTTGAAATGAAAAGTGTAAATAAAAATACAAAATTAAATGAAAGATTTAGATCAAGTGAAACTATTGAAAAGGCATCAGTAGAAGAAACAAATTTTAATTATTTATATGATGATGAAAATAATTATTTTTTTATGGATCCAAAATCATTTGAACAAATTGAAATTAAAAAAGACATAATTGGTGAAAAAGGAAAATTGCTTACTGAAAATCTTGAAGTAACTGTAAGCTTTTACAATGAAAAACCTATTTCTATAGATTTACCCAATCAAGTAAATTGCAAAATTGAGTCGACTGATGCTGCATTAAAAGGTCAAACAGTGTCTTCATCTTATAAACCTGCAATTTTAGATAATGGATTAAGTATTCAAGTTCCTCCATTTATTGAAGCAGGAGATGAGGTTGTTGTTGATACAAGAAATTTGGAATACGTCAAAAAAATTTAAAAATTGTGAATTCAATTTCTGCAAATTTAAATGTAATGATAAAGGCAAGTGAAAAAGCCTCTAAAGTTCTTATCAGAGATTTTGGTGAAATTGAAAAATTACAAGTTTCTAAAAAAGGACCTTCTGATTTTGTTACTAATTCCGATATAAAGGCTGAGAAAATTATTATTGAGGAATTAAAAAAAGCTAGACCACATTACTCCATTATTAGTGAGGAAAATGGAACT
>JALRIY010000401.1:253-921 GCA_023255285.1 Algoriphagus sp. | reverse complement strand
GCAGTTGAAGACAACGACGATGGCCTAGTAAGCCGCGATGAATACTTTGGTATTTACTACCCATGGGGCTTCACAAGTGATAACGCAGGTAACAATGTTGTTGTTCCTCCAAGCCATATGGCACTACGTACTATTGTACTAAACGACCAAGTTGCATTCCCCTGGTTTGCTCCAGCAGGAACAAGACGTGGTGGCGTAACTAACGCAACTGCAACTGGATACGTTAGTGCAGAAGGCGAATTTGTTTCAGTAGCACTAAACACTGGACAGCGCGATACATTGTACTCAAACGCAATTAACCCGATCACATTTATTAGTGGTGCTGGATTGGTTGTATTTGGTCAAAAGACTCGTGCAAGAAATGCAAGTGCATTGGATCGTATTAACGTAGCACGTCTAGTTGTTTACTTACGTGGACAATTAGAGCTATTAGCAAGACCATACTTGTTTGAACCAAACGACAAGATCACACGTGATCAAGTTAAAGCAGCAGCAGATTCACTCTTACTAGAGCTTGTTGGACTAAGAGCACTATACGACTTCCTAGTTGTATGCGACGAGTCAAACAATACACCAAGTAGAATTGACCGCAACGAGCTATACTTAGATATTGCGATTGAGCCAGTTAAAGCAATTGAATTTATTTACATTCCATTGCGTATCAAGAA
>JALRIY010000401.1:0-243 GCA_023255285.1 Algoriphagus sp. | reverse complement strand
GTTAATATGCGCACTTAATGGGTGGATGAAAAAAGTCCACCCATTAAAGCATAAATATTGTATAGGAGAATAGAATGCCAATCACAACATTACAAAACATTTCGATACCTACAGAGGGTGCTGGATCAAACTCATCATTATTGATGCCTAAGTTACAGTATCGCTTTAGAGTATTTTTAGACAGCTTCGGCACTACTGGCGGACCAGACGGTGGTAGAGAAATTTCAAGACAAGTAGTAGACG
>JALRIY010000400.1 GCA_023255285.1 Algoriphagus sp. | reverse complement strand
GTTGCCCAACTCAAATTCCAACACATCTTCTCCATACCCTTGGAAGTTGGGATCTGCATATTCTGGATGAATTTCGTAGAGGTAATCCGCAGAAGGCAAAGTTAGCATACCGTAGGTTAGCACAGCCAAGGCAAGCGCAAAACCAGCGAGTGGGCCTGAAATACCGATATCAAAGTATTTTTTACGACTATTTACAAACCCTTTCATCCGAATAATAGCACCAAAGGTACCTAAGGATGGGCTTCCCAAAAATCCAAACCCACCAGGTATAAAATAGGGCAAAGTACAGCGTACTTTATGGTAAATAGAGGTAAATAAGTGGCCCAATTCATGCACAAATAATATCCCAATAAAGGGAATAGAAAAGTGCAAAGATTTGAGAAAATAAGGCCAAGTAAGTGCCGCTTCACCAGACACGAGAATGGATTTTCCATACACCCACTCCCCTCCTGCTAATGTGGTGGTGATCAGCGTCAAAAGAAATAAGGTCCCATGAATGAGGTATTCCTTTGGTTTATACATGTTTAAAAAAATCAAAAATTGTATTAGGGCCCGTGACCTGAATGGCTTGAATCCCTACTGCTGCAGCTCCTTCCACGTTGGCGAGCAGATCATCAAAGAAAAGTATCCGGGAGGGCGTGGTTTTTAATTTTAGAATCATTTGATTGTAGATGGCAGCACTTGGTTTGGCAAGACCCATCTCTTGGCTGTAAAACACATGATCAAAAAGAGGGAGAAAATTTTCCATTCCATGTTCGGCTTGAAGGAGTGCATGCACAGCGTCCACATGGATTTCGTTGGTATTGCTCAAAATCCCTACCTTATACCTTGATTTTAGCCTTCGGACTAGCTCTAGTCGATGAGCCGGAAGTTCACCGAGAAGGCTATTCCAGAGAAAATCTACTTCCGCATCCGACCAAGATTGTTCAAAGTAAT
>JALRIY010000003.1:16093-33509 GCA_023255285.1 Algoriphagus sp. | reverse complement strand
TGTTCGCTTACCTTCCCTACAAAAGTCCATGAGACCTCCTCCCCTGAAGCTTCAAATTCATCCTTCAAGGCCTGCATTAAAGGGATTGGGTTGCGAATAGCATCAATGATGCCAGTGTAAATTAGGTGAAGTTGATTGGTTACTTTGGGTTGAGGGGCAAAATCTTGAGGAATATCTGCTGGATCGTAGCCATTGGTGATCAGGTCTATTTTTCTTCCTGAGAGTTTCTCCAAATCACGCTGGAAGGTTGGGGAAATAGTCACCACCACATCGGCTTGCAGCAAGACCTTTTGCTCCAGTGCCTCGTGTCGTCTTTGGATAAACGAGAGCATGGGGAGCGTGTCTAGAAACTCCCACTGGGACCAAGGATCTCGAAAATCGGCCAACCAAGGTAAATTATACTTTTTCTTAAGTTGCTGTCCAATTAAATGTAAACTATGGGGTGGTCCAGTGGTGATGATGGCTTGAAATTGTCCTTCTTTGAGCAGTTGACTTAAAAATTGGACAGAAGGCTTCACCCAAAAGATACGAGGATCTGGTACCAGCAGGTTGGCACGTAGCCAAATGGCTATTTTTTCGAGGAATCCCTTTTTTGGTTGCTCCAGGATACGGCTGGGATGGCTTTTTGCTTGTTTTTTTACCTTGGTAAATAAGTGATAGGGTTCCCAGATGGGAAATCGGATAACTTCTAGATCCGAAGAAATCTCCTTAAGGAGTGTCTCGTCTTGAAGATCGAAGTCTGGATTTTCTGGGGTAAAGATAACAGGTTCCCAGCCTGCTTCAGGTAAGTATTTAGCAAATTTCAACCAGCGTTGAACACCTGAGCCTCCACTCGGAGGCCAATAGTAGGTAATAATTAACACGCGTTTTTGCATGGGATTCGATGCGCTAGCTAAAAATTGATACCTACAAATGTACAAAAAAGAAGAAGGGGAAATTTACTTTCCCCTTCTTCCAACTCATGGATCTTATTCTCCTTGCCCTAGTGAAAACCCTTTCACTCCATCAAATGTGTAGAGGTGCTCTGTTTTGATAAAATCAAGGCCTATTCGCTCTACTTTTTGAAGCAGGTCAATCACTTGGATATGCGAGAGAACCTTTCCTTCTTCTGCCTTAAAACGACATCTCCAGTGGTCGGTGCAGAAGGTTTCTTTCATGCCGTCAGGGAATACCTTTACTCCTCTGTTGGTGATTAGACTCAGCTTTAATCCACCAGTATCAAGTGTATTTAGGAGGTTGCCCAAGACATTCGGATTCCGATTGTTTTGATCCCAATCTAGAAATACGTCCACTCCAATCAATTCTTTTTTTGCCTTTGGTTTGGGTCGAAGGGCTACATCCATGGGAACGGTACCTTCTTTACCAAAGGAGGCAGGCACCATTTTAGAAGGCACCTGTCCTAATCTAGCAATGACTGCCTGCGCAAATTCCTGAGTACCTACTTTTTTAGAGGACAATCCCTCTTGGTAGATATCCCCGGTATGGATTCCATCCTCGAGGGTTTTCATCCAGGCATTGGAAATTTTCTCTGCCATCTCTGGCTGACCAAGGTGCACTAGCATTAGGATGGCTCCATTTAACAACCCTGAGGGATTAGCGATGTCTTTCCCTGCAATGTCAGGGGCAGAACCATGGATAGCTTCAAACATGGCCACTTCTTCGCCTACATTGGCAGATCCCCCTAAGCCCACTGAACCGGTTACTTGCGCTGCTACGTCGGAGATAATATCTCCATACAGATTGAGTGTGACGATGACATCAAAAATCTCAGGTCGCTCAGCAATCAAAGCGGTTCCGATATCGATGATCTTGTGGTCAGTTTCAATACCTGGGTATTCTTTTGCGATTTCGTTAAAGGTTTTGTGAAATAAGCCATCCGCCAGCTTCATGATGTTGTCCTTGGTCATGCAAGTCACCTTTTTGCGGCCATACTTTTTGGCATATTCAAAGGCATAGCGAATGATTTTTTCAGATCCAGGCTGGGAAATCAGCTTCAAGCATTGGTATACCTCTTGGGTTTGTCGGTGCTCAATACCTGCATACAAGTCCTCCTCATTTTCCCGTATGATCACTAAATCTGTTTTTGGAAAGTGAGTTTTAATAAACGGAGCATAGGCTTTGCAAGGGCGAACATTAGCAAACAAACCGAAGGATTTCCGTGTGGTCACGTTGAGGGATTTGAAGCCTCCACCCTGCGGCGTAGTGATGGGTGACTTTAAAAAAACCTTAGTGTTGCGAAGAGATTCAATGGCATTTGATTCCATACCTGAACTGATCCCCCTGAGATACACTTGCTCCCCGATTTCAATCACCTCGTACTCCAAATTAGCCCCAGCAGCATCTAAAATAGCTAGGGTGGCTTTCATGATTTCAGGGCCAATTCCATCGCCATAGGCAACGGTAATTGTAGTTTTGGAGTCCATTTGTATAGTTGGGTTTAATTCTGGTCTTTCGAGGTGCAAAAGTACGAAAAAATGGCTAAAAACAGGTAATTCGCTTCAAAAATTCTAGTTATGATAGGTATAAAATTTAGTTTTTGGCTCCCACTCTAGGGTAGAATTTAGATTTTTCTCCCCGTTTGAATTTGGTAGTCTTGGAGGGGGAGGTATATTTGTTTGAATTATCCTGCATAAGTATGTCAGAATTTGTCAACCTCCTTACCGAAGAACGACAAGGAATCCTCTACTTGACCATCAATAGAGAGGAAAAGATGAACGCCATGAATTTGGATACCTTGGAAGAACTCAGACAGGTATTTGATGAAGTAATGGACAACAAGGCCATCAAAGGAGTAATCCTTACTGGTGCTGGGGAAAAAGCTTTTGTCGCTGGTGCAGACATCACCGAAATCGCCTCGCTGAACGAAGTCAATGCCCGGAAATTTGCAGAGAGTGGACAGGAAATTTTTGCTAGAATTGAAAATTGTCACAAGCCGGTTATCGCGGTGACCAACGGGTACACTCTTGGCGGTGGTTGCGAATTGGCCATGGCTTGCCACATGCGCATCGCTACTGCCAACGCACAATTTGGACAGCCTGAAGTTAATTTGGGAATCATCCCTGGTTATGGAGGCACCCAACGTCTCACCCTCCTTGTAGGCCGAGGCAAAGCCAATGAACTAATGATGACAGGAGATAGGATCGGTGCAGAGGAGGCCAAAACACTTGGCCTAGTCAACCACATCCTACCGACCAAAGAAGAAGCGATCGCTGCAGCAGAAGAAATTTTAGAAAAAATTAAAAGCAAAGCACCCCTTGCGATCGGCATGGTAGTCGATTGCGTAAATGCTGTTTTCCTAGAAGAAAACGGCTACCAAACAGAAGCCAATTCCTTTGCACGCTGTGTCAAATCAGGAGACTACAAAGAAGGAACCTCTGCTTTTTTGGAAAAACGGAAACCCGTATTTCGTGGTGAGTAAGTGATCCTATAACCCATGGGTGCACTCAAAAAACTTGCCGGACAAACTGCCATTTATGGCCTCAGCAGCATTTTAGGGCGCTCAATCAATTTTTTACTGATCATCGTCTACACGGGCTACCTGAGTAAGGCAGACTTGGGCGCATTCACGGGTATCTATGCCTTAATCGGCTTTTTAAACATCGTTTTTACTTATGGGATGGAAACCGCTTTTTTCCGGTTTGCTACTGGCAAAAATCAGGACCCTCTTCGAGTTTACCATACTACTCAAACACTACTCGTCTTATCCAGCCTAGTGCTAGGATCAGCAGTTTACCTCGCTGCACCACTTCTGGCAGAATGGATGGACTATCCCGGTCAAGCTTATTTGTTTCAGTGGACCGCTATATTACTTGCCTTTGATGCGGTATTGGCCATCCCCTTTGCCAAACTCAGGCTAGAAAACAAAGCGAAAACTTTTGCTGGAGCAAAACTGATCAACATACTCCTCAACGTATTCTTTAACCTGCTCTTTTTAATTTGGATTCCTAGTTGGATTCAAGAAGAGATACTTCCCACAGAAGCCTTTGGCTACCAATCGGCCTGGGGGGTGGAATACATCCTCCTCTCCAATTTGATCGCCAATGGCTTGATTATCCCTTTTGTATGGTGGAAAGCAGGCTTTTTCACCTTACGTCTAGAAAAAGAAATCCTAAAGCCCATGTGGACCTATTCCCTCCCACTGCTTTTCATGGGTTTGGCAGGAGTGACCAATGAACTCATTTCCCGTCTACTTTTTGAATACGTACTTCCTGCCAATTATTACCCAGAACTAAGTTCCCGAGAAGCAGCCGGTATATTTGGTGCTAATTTTAAGTTGGCCATCCTCATGAACTTAGTCATCCAAGCCTTTAAGTATGCCGCCGAACCGTTCTTTTTTAGGGAGTCCAAAGAAAAAGACTCTCCTCAATTGTACGCAAAGGTCATGCATGCATTTATCCTCTTTTGTTCCTTATTGATGATTTTGATTTCAGTCAACCTCCATTGGATAGGACCACTTTTCTTACAAGGAGGAGTCTATCAACTTGGATTTTCTATTGTTCCCACTCTACTGCTAGGATACCTTCTTTTGGGTATTTATTTCAATTTATCCATTTGGTTTAAACTTACAGACAAGACCAGCTACAGCTTTTGGATCACTTTTATGGGTGCCTTGGTCAGTATCGCCAGCATTGTATTTTTAGTTCCAGTTTGGGGATTTATGGGTGCAGCAGTGAGCACCGTAGCCTGCTATGTGGTAATGACCGGTGCCTGTTACTACTTCGGACAACAATATTACCCTATTCCCTACCAAACGGGACGGGGATTCGCCTACCTGACTTTGGCTTTTCTCTTAAGTTACAGTGGTTTTTATTTGGAAACAGGAGCCGCTAGTCTAAATCTAATCCTAAAAAATTCGTGCACACTCTTCTTTCTCGGTGCCGTCCTTTTTGGAGAGCGCCATTTTTTCACCTCTCTGCTTCCCAAAAAATCCTAAATAAGCAATTACTACCCCTTTTTTGTTCAGTCAAATTAAGGAAAAGGCACTATGTTTGTAGCGTTGATTTGAAATTACATCCTGCAGTGAGAGTTACCTCCATTTTTCTTCTAATTGCCTTCTTTTTCCTGAATTTAAATCCAGGGTTTTCACAAGCCTCTTTGTCAAAAAAAGAAGTAAAAGCCCAAGAACAAAAAGCAAATGCGAGCCGCTTTTTTATCGAAGGAGAAAAGGCATTTGCCTTAGGAGACCTAGAAAAAGCGAGCCAATACTTGGCAAAAGCCTTGGAATTTTCCCCAGAGGAGCCTGCAATATCCTTTAAAATAGCCACCGTTTTTCTACGAACCAACCAAGCTGCCAAAGCACTTCCCTATGCTCAAAAGGCTGCTTCCATCGACCCAAGCAACCTTTACTACACCCTGCTTGTAGCTGAAATTTATACCAAACTCCAACAACCCTTGCAGGCTGCTTCACTCCTAGAAAAATTGACCCAGGAGCCAACGAAAAATCAGCAGTACAACCTGGAATTAGCATCCATCTACTTAAATGCTAATGAATTTGACAAAGCACTTGTAGCTCTTGACCGTGCAGAAGCCTATTTTGGAGTTAGAGAGCCATTCACTGTACAAAAACAACGCATATACCTACGGAAAGACCAATTGAATAAAGCAGTTGCAGAAGGAGAAAAACTTATCGCCACTTTTCCAGGCAATCCGTCCCATGTTCTTTCACTGGTAGAAATTCTTTACAACAATGGCCAGCTAGACCAAGCCATTCAACTAGTAGATAGGGAGATCACCCGCTATCCAAACCAACCTGAGTTACAGCTAGCAGCTTACACCTTGTTTAAAGATAAAGGATTGCTCCCACAGGCAAACACTTTCCTCTATTCGGCTATGGTAAGCCCTGACCTAGCAGCTTCAGCAAAGGCGAATGCCTTTCAAGGACTGCTGCAGGAACTAAAAACTGTAGAGCGGGAAAAGGAATTGGATAGTTTAGAGCAGGTTTTCCTAAAATTTCATTCCGAGGATGCCTCCATACTCGAAGCACTTGGCAACCGGAGGAAAGCAGAAAAAAATCAAGAAGAAGCATTGACCTATTTTAAAAAATCCTTAGCAATCCAGCCTAAAAATGAACGACTATTGGAGGAGGTGCTCACAAATTCTTTTGGGGAAGGAGCCGATTTTGAAGAAGTAGCTCAGTATAGCAGAATGGCAGTAGAAGAATTTCCTGAAAAAGCTGAATTTTGGTTTTATGAAGGCATCTTACTTTCTGCGCTAAAGAAAGATTCACTAGCAGTCGATGCCTTGGAAACTGCCTTGCAATTGAATGCCGATAAAAACCCTCAATTAGCGCAAGTAGCGCATGGTAGCTTGGGCGCTAGTTGGTACCAACTTGGAAACAAGGAAGCGGCATTTGCCAATTTTGAAAAGGCACTTACTCTCAATCCCAACGATGAGCAGGTGCTAAACAATTATGCCTACTTTTTAGCGTTAGACTTGCAAGAATTGGAAAAAGCATTGGAAATGGCCCAGCGAGTAGTCAAAAAACATCCAAAAAATGGGACTTACCTAGACACTTTGGCTTGGGTGTTGTACCAAATGAAACGCTATTCAGAGGCAGCCGTTCATCTGGAAGAAGCATTGCGCTACGAAAAAGAGCCAAGCGGTGTAGTGATGGAGCATTACGGAGATATCTTGTACCGACTAGAGCGAGGAGAAGAAGCCATTATCTGGTGGACTAAGGCAAGCAAGACATCGGAAGGTTCTACCGAGTTAATTCAAAAAATTAAATCCGGGAAAATCCATGAGTAGTACACGCTTCCTTCTTCTGCTCACCATCCTGCTTTTGAATTGGAGTTGTGCAAAAAACATCTCCCTCCCAGAAGGCGGGAAAGAGATGGAAACATTCAATCCCACTACAGTCGATTACCAATTTTTACAAGGGAAAGCGAAGTTTGTCTTGGAAGAAGAATCTGGTAAAATCACCCGAGGAACCCTTCAGGTTCGAGCGAAAAAAGACAGTGTTCTTTGGTTTTCTCTATCCCCTGGATTGGGAGTAGAAGCGATTCGAGGACTGATTACTACCGATAAAATTCAGTTGAATGATCGCTTGGGAAAAGAAAACCTACAACTCAGCTACGAAGAATTTGAAAAGCAATACGGAATAGACCTCTCTATTGAACTTTTCCAAAACTTATTATGGGCAAATATTCCTTACGCTGCTAGTTTTGAGGATCGATTACTACGGGTGGGTAAAAAATTTGAACTCACTCAAGTCCGAAATAAAGTCCGGTATTTTAGTAAGATAGATACCCGCCATGGAAAAGTCTCAGAAGTATTGAGTAATTCACTGACAGCGGAAAGCTCCTTATTGGCTAGCTATCCCAAATTTCAGGAAACACACTCCCAACTCTTTCCCAGTGAGTCTTTATTTAAAGTTAACTTAAAGGCTCCACAGGGAACACGGAATTTCAGAATTTACCTACAATGGACATCTGTGGATCCGCAGTCGAACACCTTGAGTTTCCCTTTTCGATATTAAATGCTTATGAAATTCCTTAGCACGGTATTTTTCGTTCTGTTTACCTTTTTTCTCACTTTTTCCCTACAAGGACAAACGAAGAAAAGTAGGGAGCAGCTGGAAAAGGACAAGCTAGAAATTCAATCTCGCTTAAAAGAGTTTGACGCCATTCTCAAACAGACTACGGCCACAAAAAAAACTTCTTTGGGCCAGTTGAATGCAATTTCCGCACAATACCAAAGCCAAAACCGCTTGGTAACTACCTTGGACCGCGAAGTAAATTTAATTACCAATGAAATCGTGGATATAGAGAGGAGAATTAACTCCTTGGAGAATCAGTTGACTGAATTGAAAGCGGAATATGGACGAATGATTTACAATTCTTCCAAACTAAATAGAGGGCTCTCTATTGTCTCGTTTGTATTCAGTTCCACAAACTTTAATCAATTGTACATGCGGTTGAAATACCTCAAGCAGTATACGGAAAGCCGCAAAAAGCAGGCAGCCCAAATTGAAAAATTAACTACTTTCCTAGCCGAAGAGCGAGTTCAGTTGGATGAAAGAAAAATTGATAAGGAAAAGGTATTGGCGGAAGAAAAGACAGAGAAAGAAAAGCTAGCAAAAATGCGAAAAGAGCAGCAAAGCTTGGTGAACACCCTGTCCAAAAAGGAGCGAGACATTAAACGACAAATTGCTGCAACAAAAAAGCAACAAGAACAATTAAACCGAATGATTAAAGCTGCAATTGAAGCTGAAATTCGACTGGCAGAGGCGGCAGCAAAAAAGGAGAAAAGTACGAGTACAAAAAAAGCAGGTACAAGCATGCCCATGACACCAGAGGCAGCAGCACTATCAAGTTCTTTTGCAGGAAATAAAGGAAAACTCCCTTGGCCTGTTGAGACGGGAATAATAGCCCAAAAGTATGGGACGTATCCTCACCCTACCCTAAAAGGAATTACCCTAGAAAGTGATGGGATTGACATCCGTACTCAGCCCAATTCCTCCGTTCGAGCAGTATTCGATGGTGTGGTTACCAAAATCACTACCATTCCTGGGTATGGCAATACGCTGATCATCAAACATGGGGAATACTTTACTATGTATAGCAAATTGAAATCAATTTCGGTAACAACCGGCCAAACCGTAAAGGCAAAAGGAGTTATAGGACAGGTTGCCACAAATGCGGAAGGTGTGGCGGAAGTTCATTTTCAAACATGGAAAGGTTTGCAAATTATGGACCCTGCAACCTGGATTACTGCCAAATAGGAATAAAAATTGTATCTTCATAAAAAAGATGCTTATCAGTGTCTTCCCTCCTTGGGTAAGCGGTGTATACTTGTATCTTTGTATCTATATCTACCATTAAACGCACAGCTTTATGACTACTTTAGGCTTCATTGGCAATATTGGCGGTCCTTCGATGATCCTGATTATTCTGGTAATTCTTCTTTTGTTTGGTGCAAAACGAATTCCTGAATTGGCACGAGGACTCGGACGTGGAATCCGTGAATTCAAAGATGCTACCAAGGACATTCAAAATGACCTTGAAGAGGGGATGAAAGACAAGAAAAAATAATTTCACACCTATTCTTTTGGAAAAGTATCGTTCCTTCGACGAAATCCAAATTGCCCTGAAAAAAGGGGAATCCGATTGTCGATCGATTGTAAACTATTACCTACAAAATATTCAGACGAAGGCGCATCTCAACGCCTTCGTCGAAGTTTATGCCCAATCCGCACTTGAACAAGCGGAAAAAGTGGATCAGAAACTAGTTGCAGGTACAGCAGGAAGATTGGCTGGCATGGTCATTGGAATCAAGGATGTACTTACCTACGAAGGGCATCCCTGTACGGCTAGTTCCAAAATCCTAAATGGCTATGTTTCTCAGCATACGGCTACCGCAGTCCAACGGCTGCTTGACGAGGATGCCATCATCATCGGTAGATTGAATTGCGATGAATTTGGAATGGGCAGCTCTAATGAAAGTTCTGTTTATGGCAAGGTCCTTCAAGAAATCGGTACCAATCGAGTGCCTGGCGGATCTTCAGGAGGTTCTGCCGTTGCCGTACAAGCAAATCTTTGTACAGTTTCTTTAGGAACAGACACGGGTGGATCGGTACGACAGCCTGCCGCATTTACTGGAGTAATTGGCATGAAACCTACTTATTCGAGAGTTTCCCGTTGGGGATTAATCGCCTACGCCTCTTCATTTGACACCATTGGTATATTTTCAACTACCTTACCAGACAATGCCCGAATACTCGAAGTTATTGCTGGATACGATACGAAGGATAGTACTTCCTCCAGTGTAGAAGTTGCCCCCTATTCCAATTCCCTACAGTTCAACAAAAAAGTAAAAATTGCCCTCCTTAAGGAAGCACTTCATGCACCTTCCTTGCAGGCGGAGATCAAGGAAAACACGCTTTCGGTTGCAGAAAAACTGAAGCTGGCAGGTCATGAGGTCGAGGAAGTCGAATTCCCCTTACTCCCTTATGTCTTACCCACCTATTACATCCTCACTACTGCTGAGGCTAGTGCCAATTTAGCGCGTTTTGATGGGGTAAAATATGGATATCGGAGTCCAAAAGCCCCAAATCTAGAGCAACTCTACAAAAACAGTAGAAGTGAGGGGTTTGGAGAAGAAGTTAAACGAAGGATTCTCCTCGGAACTTTTGTTTTATCAGCAAGCTACCACGATGCTTACTTTACTAAGGCACAACAAGTGAGACGAATAATTAAAGATCAAACAGAGAAACTGCTAACCGAATTTGATTTTCTACTTCTTCCGACCACTCCAACGACGGCCTTCAAATTTGGAGAACACGGGGATGATCCTGTCTCCATGTATTTGGAAGACTTATTTACCGTACAGGCAGCGGTAGCTGGTGTGCCTGCAATTTCGATTCCGAATGGAAAAGACAAAAAAGGGCTCCCCATTGGACTACAAGTCCTCGCCAATACTTTCAAAGAAACGGAATTGTATGCGTTTAGCCATTATTTAAGTACATTAACCTTAAATTAACGTCTAACGATGAAAAAGTTGATTCTCAGGCTTACTCAAGTAGCCGTAGTATTCTTTTCTTTTACTGGTCCAGCCGTTTTTTCACAACAAACAGCGTCACTAAATGAGTTGACCGATATTGTAGTTCCCAATTACCACTACGACTATGTTCCCGATTTCACTTTCGAAGAAGTAGATGCTCGCATTCAAAAAATGGACTTAGAGATGCCCTTCGAATTAAATGATCGAATTTTTTCTTTTATCCAATATTTTACTGTAAGAAACCGAGACTATGTCAAAATGGTCCTTGGAAGGAAAGAACAGTACTTTCCCATGTATGAGGAGACGATGCGTAAGCAAGGAATGCCTACTGAAATTCAATACCTCTCCATCATCGAATCCGGTCTAGATCCCAAAATAAAATCACGTGTAGGAGCCATGGGCCTATGGCAATTTATGCCTGCTACTGGCCGAATGTACGGCATGCAAATAAGTGCTGCGGTTGATGATCGAATGGATCCCGAAAAGTCCACCGAAGCAGCAGCAAAGTACCTTAAGGCATTGTATAAAATGTTCGGGAATTGGGAAGTAGCCCTTGCCGCTTACAATTGTGGACCTGGCAATGTTCGAAAAGCAATTCGTAGATCAGGAGGCAAAAAAACATTCTGGGGCATTTACAATTACTTGCCCAAGGAAACGCGGGGCTATGTTCCTCAATTTCAGGCCATGCTCTACGTACTTAACCACTTGGAAGAGCATAACTTACACTTAGAAGAACCAAGCTATCCCCTTGAATACGAATCCATCCATTTTGATCGAGCGCTAAGCTTTAGTAAGCTGGAACAATTCACCGGGATTTGTGCTGACGACCTTGAAAAACTAAATCCTTCGATCAAACGAGGACTTGTACCGGAGGCGAATCGTTCGATAGCCATTCGAATTCCAAAAACAAAAGCTTTTTTTGTCAAGGAAAATTTGGCCTGGCTTAGCGATTCCTTAGGTGCTGATCCCGTCCCAACAATGACCATTTCTCCGTTGACAGCTAGCCTACGATCTGAGGTCCAAAATGGAAGCCGCCTTGCTTACAAAGTAAAATCAGGGGATGTATTGGGAAAAATTGCCAGCAAGTATGGTGTCACGCTCACTCAGCTACGCGAATGGAACAATTTAAATGGAAACCTGATAAAAATTGGACAAACACTAGTTATTTACACAGGTAGTCAGCAAGGTTCAGGAAGCACCAACAGCCAAACACTGGCACAAAATACAGAGGAATCTCCTACTCCTAAGACCTACACGGTGAAGCCGGGGGATTCCTTATGGATTATATCCCAAAAACACGCCCTAAGTATTGACCAACTAAAGCGATTAAATAACCTCAATTCCACGACAATTAAACCTGGACAACGGTTAATTATCGGTTAATTAAACGGCTTCTAAGATTTCTTTCGCAGTACCTAGGAGTGCCTTTGAAGTAAATACGTTTTTCTTCTCTTCAACAAAAAACTTGAACCATGAAAGCTTTCCAATTTCTATTCGTTATTAGCTTACTCCTTTTTTCTTGTGAAGAAGGACCAGAAGGAAGTACAAAGCCCAAAGCTCGAGGATCGATTGGGGAGATTGTACTTGCCATTGATTCGACCAAATGGGCAGGGCCTGTAGGCGATGAACTCCGTGCCATATTTCAGGAAGATCTACCAGGAATGCTCCGCTCCGAAGCACAGTTTAAAGTACATCGGGTAGATCCAAGAGCTATGACTCGGATGCTAAAAATCTACACCAACCTAGTTTACGTGACAACCTTTGACGACAAAAAAGGAGGAAGTCAGGTCATCAACTCTCAATTTACTGCTGAATCAAAAGCAAAGGCAGCCGCAGATCCGAACCTCTACTCACTTCGCATGGAAGATGAGTTTGCCCAAGGTCAAGAAGTACTGTATTTGTTTGGTAATACGGAAGAGCAACTCATTACCAACCTAAGGAAGCACAAGGGGCAGGTACAAAACCTTTTTGAAATGAGGGAGCGAAATCGCCTTGGAAAAGCCCTTTTTGCGCGTAAGAATGCTGAAGCACAGAGTGAAGCTCGAAAAAATCTAGGGATTGAAATAACCCCACCCATCTCCTACCAACTTGCCAAAGTAGCTCCTAATTTTCTTTGGCTTCGTCAACCTTCCCCAACAGAGAGAAGACCAGACATCAGTGTTTTTTACTACGTCACCGATTACACTCAAGAGGAACAAACCTTTCCTGAAAATATTTTAGCCCTCCGTGATTCTCTGGCAAAAACCCATATTTTCGAAGACCCTGAAGATCCCACATCATTTGTTACCAGTGAAAAACAAATCCCCCCAGCTTTCCGAAACCTAGTGATAAATGATAATTTTACTGTTGAAATCCGAGGAACGTGGAAAACAAATAATTTGAGCATGGGGGGGACCTATTTAGGTTACCTCATGATAGACGAGAAAAAAGGAAAATTATACTACATGGAAGGATTCGTCTATTTTCCAAATGAAATCCATCGAGATGCTCTCCGTGAAATCCAAACCATTTTACTGAATACCAACGTGAGTTGGTCCGAAAACCAAGGAACTTAAACCCAATATATCCTATCCATTTATGGCGATTAAAATTAGAAAAGAGGATGCATTAAACTACCATAGTCAAGGCTCTCCAGGAAAAATCCAGGTAATTCCAACCAAACCTGTCTCCAGTCAGCTAGATTTGGCTTTGGCCTATTCCCCGGGTGTAGCTGAACCCTGCAAGGAAATCGCTGCAGACGTAGAAAACGTCTACAAATACACTGCAAAAGGGAATCTGGTGGCCGTTATTTCCAATGGAACCGCCGTATTAGGGCTTGGAGATATTGGTCCTGAAGCGTCCAAACCAGTCATGGAAGGGAAAGGAGTATTATTTAAAAAATTTGCTGGAATTGATGTTTTTGATCTAGAAATCAATGAGAAAGACCCAAAAAAACTTATTCAGATCATCAAATCCCTTGAGCCTACTTTTGGAGGAATCAACTTAGAAGATATCAAAGCCCCCGAATGTTTTGAAATTGAACAGACTCTAAAAAAGGAGATGAAAATCCCGGTGATGCACGATGATCAGCACGGGACAGCTATCATTTCTGGCGCAGCGCTCCTGAATGCGTTGGAATTGGTAGAAAAAAATATTGAGGACATCCGAATAGTCGTCAGTGGGGCTGGAGCTGCAGCCATTTCTTGTCTCAGATTTTACCTGAGCTTGGGAGCAAAAAAAGAAAATATAATCGTTTGCGATAAAGAAGGGGTTATCCATGCCCAACGCCCTGAATTATCCAAGGAACACCTGGAATTCGCAACTCACCAATCCATTCAGACTATTTCAGAGGCGATGAAAGGGTCCGATGTATTTTTAGGCTTATCAGCAGGGAACATCATTTCTAAAGAAATGATTCAATCGATGGCAGCTAACCCAATCGTATTTGCCCTAGCCAATCCAGATCCTGAAATTGGGTACGAAACTGCCGTTGCTGCAAGAAAAGATGTAATCATGGCTACTGGCCGTTCCGATCACCCCAATCAAGTAAACAATGTTTTGGGATTTCCCTATATTTTTAGAGGTGCCCTCGATGTGAGAGCTACTGTTATCAACGAGGAAATGAAACTAGCTGCTGCCCATGCGATAGCCAAACTCGCCAAGGAACCCGTGCCGGAAATTGTAACTAAGGCCTATGGGGAAAGTAATTTGAGCTTTGGCCGCCTCTATCTCATACCTAAACCCGTAGATCCGAGATTAATTACGACTATCGCACCGGCAGTTGCAAAAGCAGCAATGGATTCTGGTGTTGCTAAACACGAAATTAAAGATTGGGATGCCTATGAAGTTGCCCTACAAAAACGAATAGGAATCGATGAGCGATTGATGTCCATCGTAATCGGTCGTGCAAAAAAAGATCCAAAACGAGTGGTATTCGGCGAGGCCGATAACCTCAAAATTTTGAAGGCAGCACAACTTATTCGAGATGAAAAAATCGCCATCCCTATCCTCCTTGGAAATCGAGCTAAAATTCTTGATCTAATTCAAGATAACGCACTTGACCTGGATGGAGTCCATATTATTGATCCTATGGAGGAGTACCAACTGAATCAAAAATTTGGGAAAATCCTTGCTCAAAAAAGACAGCGGAAGGGAATGACCCAAGCAGATGCCTTTCGATTGGTCAAGGAACGTAATTATTTTGGTGCCTTGATGGTAGAAACTGGGGAAGCAGATGCCTTTATTTCCGGACTCACACGTGATTATCCAAAGACAATCCTCCCATCTTTACAAACCATAGGCGTAAAAAAAGGAGTAAATCGAGTGGCAGGTATGTATATTATGAATACCCCAAAAGGGCCTTACTTCTTTGCAGATGCCACGGTCAACTTAAATCCTACCGCCGAAGAGCTTGTTGAAATCATTGGATTGACAGCAACAGCTGTCAAATTTTTCAATATGGTGCCTAGAATAGCCCTTCTATCGTATTCTAATTTTGGATCAGCACAAGGTGATATTCCGACAAAAATGGCAAAGGCAACCGCATTGGCAAAATTGAAATTTCCAGACTTGATAATTGAAGGTGAAATGCAAGCCAACGTGGCATTGAACCAAGAGATTCAAAAAGAAATGTATCCTTTTGCAGCTACCACTCACAAAGGAAAGGAAGTCAATACACTTATTTTTCCGGATTTATCCTCCTCCAATATTGCATATAAACTTTTGTCCGAATTAGGGAATTCAGAAGCCATCGGCCCTATTTTACTTGGAATGAACAAACCCGTGCATATTTTACAACTAGGAAGCTCCATACGAGAAATTGTCAACATGGTGGCAGTAGCTGTGGTAGATGCACAATCCACCCACGAAAACCCATGATCGATTACCTCAACGGAAAATTAGTATACAAAGACCCCACTTATGTACTTATCGATGTAGGTGGTATCGGGTACCATGTTAAAATATCCCTTCAAACGTATACAGCGATCAAAGATCAGGAGCAATTGCGCCTCCTTACTTACCTTCACATCAAGGAAGATGCACATACGCTTTACGGGTTTAAGGAGGAACAAGAAAAGAGACTTTTTCTTTTGTTGATTTCTATCACAGGAGTAGGTCCAAGTACTGGATTGATGATTTTATCTTCCATGAGTAGCTCAGAAATTGAACAGGCGATTATTTCTGGTGACGTAGCAAGTATCCAAGGGGTCAAAGGAATTGGTTCTAAAACTGCCCAGCGAATCATTCTGGAACTAAAAGATAAAGTTGGAAAATCAGGCACCAGTGAAACTTCCGCTCCTTTAGGATTTTTGAATGGAGGCAATAAAGTACGAGAAGAAGCGTTACAAGCCCTAGTTACCTTGGGTTTTCCAAAAGCAATCGCAGAAAAAAATATCGCACTTGCACTTAAGAAAAGTGGTAGCCCCCTGTCCTTAGAGGAATTAATTAAAGCATCGCTAAAAACTCCTTAATATCGATTAAATTGAAGGTTGAGGGAAAATTTATTTTTTGGAAAAAGAGAACTAAGGGCCACCTCTTACTCCTCTTGCTCCTCCTTGCCTCCATCCCACTAAATACCCTACTTGCACAACAACTTCCCAAATCCAACTCTAGGATTGATTCCTTAAATCAACGGAGGTTGGCTCCTTCATTTTTGCTTTGGCAACAAAAAAGGACCAACCCACTTTTTCCAACAAAAACCCCTTTTTCATCAAAAAAATCACTCTTTTTTCCCAATCCACAGGTAGAAAAACAAGTCCAGGTGGTCTTGGACTCTACCCTACGCTACCAGGTGACCGACCAGTTGGACAGCATGAGTTTAGGAAACCAACAGGAATATGATTTCGAAAAATTTGCTCCACTTCAAGAATACCAAGTAAGGCAATCTTATTGGAAAACACGAGCAAAAGGGATTGATGGTGAAAGTGCAGTAGAAGGAAGAAATCTTATTCCACCAATTACCGTAAGCCCCACCTTTGATCGGATTTTTGGAGGGGATTCCATCACCATCATTCCTACAGGCTACGTCAACTTGGATTTTGGCGCTATTTTCAGACGAATTGATAACCCAACTATTCCAATTCGTCAGCAAAAGAATGGGAATTTCAACTTTCAGCAGCAAATTCAAATGGCTGTGAATGGAAACCTTGGTCAAAAATTAAAGATCGGTGCCAACTTTGACTCCAACAACTCCTTTGATTTCCAAAATCAACTCAAGCTCGAATACGACGGCTTTGATGAAGACATTATCCAGTCCATCGAATTGGGAAATGTGAGTTTACCCATCCAAAATCGACTGATTCAAGGAGCTCAAAATCTGTTTGGGGTAAAAACAGAAATGAAGTTTGGCAAGCTCAATGTGACTGCCGTCGCCTCCACCCAGCGAGGAAGACGGGACAACTTGGTCATTGATGCCAATGGCCAAGGCCGTGCCTTTGATATCCAAGGATCAAAATACGATGAAAATAGGCATTTCTTTCTCAGTCATTTTTTCAGAGACAACTACGAGCGCTGGCTTAAAGGGCTCCCCCAAATAACGTCAGGTATCAACATCACCCGAGTGGAAGTTTATGTAATGAATCGGGCAACCAACACTGAGACCTTACGAAATTTTGCTGCATTCATGGATCTCGGTGAAGGCCGGGTATTATTGAATGCATCAAATCCTGCCATTGGACCAGGCAACCCCAGCAGCCCCGCCCAAAATGGAGCAAATAAGCTCTATGCCAGTATCAGCAGCAATCCAAGCTACCGACCCTTTGATGCAGGAGCTCGTGCCCTGGAGGAAAGTTTGGGGATAAAAAAAGGAGTAGATTTTGAACAAATCAATGGGGCACGAAAACTTGATCCCTCCGAATATTTTTTTAACGGACAACTAGGCTTTATCTCCCTTTTCCGACGACTACAAAACGACGAGGTCGTAGCAGTCTCTTACGAA
>JALRIY010000003.1:1474-16083 GCA_023255285.1 Algoriphagus sp. | reverse complement strand
CACCTACAACGGTCAGGTTTTTAAGGTAGGTGAACTTACAGAAGACTACCAGTCTCGTAGCGAGGATGAGTTAATTTTCTTAAAACTACTCCGTCCAGCACGGATTAACACCCGCGTCCCAACTTGGGACTTGATGATGAAAAACATCTATAGCCTCAATGCTAGTCAGGTATTGCGCGATGGGTTTCAGTTGCAAGTAATTTACCGAGACGACCGTACCGGACTTGACAATCCCGCTTTATTGGAAGGAAAAAATGTAAAGGATATCCCCTTGATTCGCCTCACAGGCTTAGACAACCTAAATCCTCAAAATGATCCAGCGCCTGATGGCAACTTTGATTTTGTCGAAGGAATCACCATGCTTTCAGACCGTGGTCTGTTGATTTTTCCAGTGCTCGAACCTTTTGGTTCCAACCTAGCAAGAAAATTCACAGACGACGAACGAGTACTCCGTGAGAAATATGTATACGATACCCTTTACCAGACCACACTTGCTGATGCTGAATTGGTTACCCGACTCAATAAATTTTTCATTAAAGGGCGACTTACTGCCGGTTCTGCCAGTGAAATACAACTTCCAGGATTAAATATTTCACCTGGTTCTGTTATCGTTCAGGCAGGAAACATTCCACTTACTGAGGGTGTAGATTTTACGATTGACTACAATGTAGGGCGACTCGTCATCATCAACGATGCCATCTTGCAATCTGGTAAACAAATAAATGTAAGCTTTGAAAAAGCTGATCTCGTTTCCTTCCAAACACGCAGTTTGCTGGGAACTCGATTGGATTACCTAGCCAACAAGAAATTAAATGTAGGAGGAACTTTTCTGTTCTTGAATGAGCGACCCAATGTATCCCGGATCGCTACAGGCAACGAAACCTTACGCAATAGCCTTTGGGGATTAGATGTGAACTACAACAGCGAGTCTCGATTTTTGACCAAATTGGCAGATGCACTCCCCTTCACAGATACAAAGGAAAAGTCATTGGTCCAGTTTAACGCAGAATTTGCTCACCTTATTCCTGGAACTTCCAATACCGTCAATGGAGATGCTGCCTCCTATATCGATGACTTTGAAGCAGCTGTTACTCCCTTTTACTTGGGTGCACAAGCCAATCAAAATTGGAAACTTGCTTCTACTCCAAAAACAGCTGATAATCGATTTGATCTGAGCAGTCAAACAGAAGATAAATTAGGCGATGGATACCGTAGAGCTAGGATAGCCTGGTACAACATAGACAATGTATTTTACCGAGAGGGAGGTCCTGGAGTCCCTGCCAACATAACTGCTCAGGATCGCAGAAACCACTATGTCAGACGGGTAATTCCTCAAGAGATATTTAAAAACCAAGACCGGGAAGTTATTTTAGTTCCTCAACCGCTTTTTGAACTTGCTTTTTTCCCACAAGAAAGGGGTATGTACAACTACAACCCTGGACTTACTTCAGAGGGATTACTACCCAACCCAAGGCAAAATTATGGTGGAATCACTAGAGCAATCACCACCGAGGTAGATTTTGACCGAACAAATATCGAATATGTTGAATTTTGGTTGATGGATCCCTTTCTGCCAGGTGAAAACGGTAAGGTATTGGATGGAATCTTCAATGAGAACAATACCACGGGAGGGAAATTCTTTTTGAACCTCGGAGATATTTCAGAGGATGTGATGAAAGACGGTAGTCATGCCTTTGAAAATGGACTTCCTGCAGATGGGGATCCTACCGAAACCTCGGATAACGAGTGGGGTAGAATTACACGACAGCAATACTTATTACCTGCCTTCGATAATTCAGCTACTTCCAGAGTAAACCAAGATGTAGGCCTAGATGGATTGAAAAATGAAGAAGAAGCTAGCTATTTTAAAAATCGTTTTTTAGATCGCCTTACCCTTTCTCCAACTGCCAAAAATGCATTGTTACTAGATGTTTCAGCGGATGGATTTCAATATTACTTGGACTCCAAATTTGACCAAGACAATGCTAAAATTTTGGAGCGATACAAAAAATTCAATGGGATGGAGGGCAATACACCAGTTACTGCAGACCAAAATCTTTCTTACACTCCATCTGGAACAAACAATCCCGATAACGAAGATTTAAATACAGATAATACCATCAATGAACTGGAAAATTACTACGAGTACGAAATTGAACTCCGGCCTGGTCAGCTAAAAGTAGGAAATAAGTACATCGTGGATCAGGTGACCCACACAGAAGGCGGGGAGGAAGTCAACTGGTACTTATTTCGAATTCCTGTGCGTCAGCCCGATCGCGTCCAAGGGGACATCTCTGGCTTTAAATCTATACGATGGATGCGAACCTATCTGACCGACTTCCAGCAGCCTGTAGTTCTACGTATGGCCGAATTCCGAATGGTTGGTAGCCAATGGAGATCCTTCCAGGAATCACTATTTGAACGCGGCTTTTTTGAGTTGCCTGAGCCAGGTAATTCTAATCTCACTGTAGATGTGGTGAATATTGAGCAAAATGCACAAGGAAGCGAAACGTCTAGTCCTTATGTGTTGCCTCCAGGAATTCAACGTGACCGAGACAATACCTCCGCCATTGAGCGAAGACTCAATGAACAGTCCCTACGGCTTTGTGTCGAAGACTTGGCCCCGAAAGATGCTCGTGCCGTATTCAAAAACACCAATTTGGACTTGGTTCAATACGAGCGCATCAAAATGTTTTTTCATGCCAACAGCGAAGATGCTCGGGATGGGGAAGTCACTGCTTTTTTGAGATTGGGTACAGACTACACCGACAACTACTACGAAATTGAAGTTCCCTTAAAAATATCCTCCTTGGGAAGCAATGATCCCCAGCTAGTTTGGCCTGAAGAAAATGAATTAGATATCGCTATCCAGGAAATTGTTGCCATCAAAGCGGAGCGCGACAATACGCAATCTCCCTTAACGCTACCCTACAGTAAATCCATCCGCCAATATAAGGTAACCGTAATGGGTAGACCTGAGCTCAACCAGGTACAGGGAATGATGATTGGAGTACGAAATCCTGGAACAGGAATTGGTTCTTCCAAGAGCGTTTGTATTTGGGCAAATGAACTTCGTGCGACTGGATTTACAAAGACAAATGGCTGGGCAGCAAATGCCTATCTGAATACTAAAATTGCTGATGTAGCAGTGGTCTCCGCCTCCATTCGTCACAATTCCATCGGCTTTGGAGGCTTGGAAACAAAACTCTCCCAACGTAGCCGTCAAGCTACGACTCAATACGATATCTCGACAAATGTAGCGGTAGATAAGCTCCTCCCTAAAGAATTAGGGGTAAGTATTCCTCTATATTTTTCACTAGAAAACTCCAGTACTCGCCCTGAGTACGATCCCTTAAACCCAGATGTTCCATTTGAAGTAGCTTTAGAAAAATTTACCACTACTTCAGATAAAGATGCCTACCGGGATATTGCAATGGACCAGCTATCACGCCAAAATATTAGTTTGAACAATGTCCGAAAACTGAAGAAAAATAAGGAATCACCAAGTCGCATCTACGACTTATCCAATTTGGCCTTCTCCTATGCTACCGGTACTGTCACCCAAACCAATGCACAACTTCAGGGCTATAATTTCAAGACCAATAAGGGAAACGTAACCTACAGTTTTCAACCAAAAGAACTAAAAATAGCTCCTTTCGAGAAGTATGAAGGAATGAAAAGTCCTTACTTGAAGCTGATCAAGGACATCAACTTAAACCTGTCTCCTACCCTACTTTTGGCAAGAATGGATGTGGATCGCCGGTTTACCCGTTCCCAATACCGAAATGATCAACTCAGCACGACAGGTGTAGATCCACTCTTTCAAAAATCCTTCTTCATGAACCGGTCCTTCAATATCAACTGGGATCTATCCTCTAGCCTACGTGTGGACCTAGCAGCAAGCGCAGCTGCCGTGGTAGATGAACCGGAAGGAGATCTAGATACACAAGCTAAAATCGATTCTGTACGAGCGAATTTCCTACGATTTGGACGCACAACTAATTACAACCACTCGGCAACAGTCAATTACACCCTTCCATTTGCAAAGTTGCCACTCACCGATTGGATCCAGACGGATTACCGACACCTCAGCACCTACACCTGGCAAACAGGGGCCATAGGACAACGAGATACCTTGGGAAATGTCATCCAAAATACCCGAGAACAAACACTTTCAGGAAAGCTAGATTTGATCAAACTCTACAACAAGAGCAAATCCCTAGCTGCTATCAACGCACCCAAACGCCCAAGTATCCCTGGTAGACCGAGTACAAATGCCAGTGATACGATTGGAACTCCATTTACAAGAGGGGTACTCAGAGTAGCGATGCTACTCAAGGAAGTAACTTTTAATTACGGTATCATTGAAGGCACCTTCCTTCCTGGCTATATGCCAAATACAGGGCTATTAGGTATGGACCGTGCTTGGGAAAATCCTGGATGGGCCTTTGTTTTTGGTGCCCAAAATGCAAATTTAAGGTACCGACTCGGTCAAAATGGAAACCTTGCACCAAGTCCTGAATTGACTCAAAGTTTCCGTCAAAATAAAGCCATTAATCTGTCAATTAAAGGTTTGGCCGAACCAATCCGAGACTTTAGAGTAACCCTAGAAGCAAATAAACGGGAAATTGGGGACTACAGTGAAATCTTTCGGAATAGCCTTGATGATCCTGGAACCTTTGAATCACTCAGCCCAAGTAGAATGGGTTCATATAGCATCACCACCGTTCTTTTGGGTACTGCTTTTGCTAAAAACAAGCAGCAAAACGAATCGCAACTATTTATGGATTTTGAAAATTTTAGATCCATTATCAAGCAGCGTCTAGACCAACAAGCTACAGCACCTGGTGAATACCCAATCAATGGACAAGATGTCCTCATCCCCTCTTTTTTGGCTGCTTACCAGGGGAAAGATGCAAAGACAATCAATTTGAATCCTTTTCCAAAAACACCACTACCCAATTGGCGCATAGATTACCGTGGCTTGTCCCGTCTAAAAGGACTTAGTGAGCTTTTTAGCAGCATCAACTTGACTCATTCTTACAGTTCCACCTACGACGTAAGCAATTTCTCCAATTCATTGCAATACCAAGAAGGGTTGGAGCTGTTCAACACCTTGCAACAATTGCAGCGTCCAAATTTGACCAATTTAGAGGGACAGTTTATTCCAATTTACATTTTAAACCAAGTAGTGCTCACTGAACGATTTGCCCCCCTAATTGGCTTGGATTTGCTAACTAAGCAACGAATGAACATTGCCATCAACTACAATCGAGAACGGAATTTGGGTTTGAATTTTTCAAATTCACAAATCACCGAGCAAGCAAGTAGTGATTTTGGATTGACGCTCTCCTATACCAAAGCAGGGGTAAAAATTCCATTCAAAATAAGTGGCCAACAAAAAGTACTAAAGAACGATCTTCAAATCCGCTTGGATACCAAGATTGGAAGTACCCAACAGATACAACGGAAAATTGAAGAAAAGGCTACAGTTACCAACGGGAACTTCAATTTTCAATTTCGCCCTACCCTGAGCTATGTCATCAATCGGAGCCTAAACCTAACTGTTTATTTTGAGCGTACGGTCAATGACCCACGCGTGACAACGGCCTTCCGACGATCTACCACGGCCTTTGGTGGGCAACTACGATTTAATTTATCACAATAGATTTCAATCTCTCCCGAATACTTTTAATTTTGAGAGAAATAAACAAACCATCATGAATTTTCCAGACGAATTAAAGTACACCAAAGACCACGAGTGGGTTAAAATCGAAGGTGATATTGCCACTATTGGCGTTACCGACTTTGCACAAAAAGAGTTGGGAGACATTGTTTACGTAGAAGTAGAAACACTTGGCGAAATCTTGGAAGCCGGAGCAGTATTTGGAACTGTAGAAGCAGTAAAAACTGTTTCCGACTTATTTATGCCAGTTACTGGAGAAATTCTAGAAATCAATAGTGAATTAGAATCAGCCCCCGAACTAGTCAATGATGCCCCGTACTCCGAAGGATGGATGGTAAAAGTAAAACTTACTGAT
Source organism: Algoriphagus sp. (assembly GCA_023255285.1). GTDB lineage: Bacteria > Bacteroidota > Bacteroidia > Cytophagales > Cyclobacteriaceae > Algoriphagus. The sequence continues at coordinate 10,042 of JALRIY010000003.1, read as the reverse complement.
TCACTTCCTGCTGATCTATTAGATTCGGCTGCTTACAAGGAGTTGATTGGAGAATAAGGGATTGCATGCGCAGGAGCGTTTTGACTTGGGCTTGGTTGGCAGCATGTACTGTGGCAATGCTTACACCGGGGAGTTCATTGCCCCATGTCTCTGTATTCAGATTTCAGGATAAGCTCATTCATTTTTTTCTTTTTTTCGTACTTACCTACCTAGCTGTGGGCTTAGGAATTAAAGAAAAAAGGAATTTTATAGTAAATACCCGATTCTGGATCAATTTCGCACTCTTGGGTCTCCTGCCGAGCGTAGTACTAGAAACCGCTCAACACCTAATTCCTTACCGCAGCTTTGATTTAAAAGACCTGTTATTCAATGCGTTAGGGGTATTTTCAGGATTATTTGGTTATTTATATCGTCCAACTTGTAAATTCATTTTGGATTAATCTCCAATAATTCTTAGACTTGTTAATCAAATTAGAACCGAATAACCTCAATAAACCAATTTCACAATGGAAGCAAAAAAGACTCCTAGTGCTGACTTGACAAAAAAGGTGGGTATGTTTACCAACCTAGGTCTAGCAGTTGCGGTTGGACTCACACTTGCTGCCTTCGAATACAAATCGTTTGACGATAGCGGTCTTAAAGACCTAGGATCTGTCGCGGATAATTTCGAAGAGTTGCTTGATGTGCCTATCACCCAGCAGCCACCACCACCACCGCCGCCGCCCCCAATGGAGCAGCCAGTAATCGAAGAAATTCCAGATGAGGTAGAAATCGAAGAAAAAATTGAAGTAAACTTTGACGTTGACGTTAAAGAGACAACAGTTATTAAAGAGGTTGCTATCAAAGAGGTAGTGATTGAAGAAGAAAAGGCTGACCAAATCTTCGATGTAGTAGAATCACCACCAAACCCTCCTGGAGGAATGTCTGGTTGGAACAAATACCTTTCTAACAACTTAAAGTACCCAACTCAAGCCCGTAGAATGGGGGTTGAAGGAACGGTTATCGTCGTATTCGTAATCAACACTGACGGATCCATTCAAGACGTTGAAGTTTTGAGAGGTATCGGTGGAGGTTGTGATGAGGAAGCTGTGAAAGTAGTAACTAACGCCCCTAAGTGGGAGCCAGGTAAGCAGCGAGGAAAGCCCGTTCGTACTCGAATGAGACTTCCGATCCGCTTCAAACTAAGCTAATTCCAAAAGACCCGATTAATCGGGTCTTTTTTTTGTCCAAGCAGCTATGCTGAATTGACAGAATCTTCCTAAAATCGTAAATAAAAAAGGCCTGAAATCAGGCCTTTTTCAGTAAATGACAGATTCGCTAATTACCAGTAATAGGATTGCTATTCAATAGAGTAGGCTGTAAACCGGGGAGTATCCATCCGTTGACTTAGTCAACTTACAACACATTTAAGGTTTGTTCTTTTATCTTTTCTAGCTCATCTTTCATTTGAATCACGATCTTTTGTATCCCTGCATCATTCGCTTTCGAACCAATGGTATTGATCTCTCTACCAATCTCTTGACTAATAAATCCCAATTTTTTACCCTGATTCACCTCCGATTCCATGCACTTGGTGAAGTAATCTAGGTGAGTTTCCAAGCGCACTAGTTCTTCATTGATATCTAATTTCTCAAAATAATAGATGAGCTCTTGTTCAAATCGATTTGCATCAAAAGCATGCTCTTCCATCCACTGAGAAAAATGTCCACGAATACGATTTTGAATTTTTTCTTTACGGGTCGACTCCTCCGCTTTAATTAAAGACCATCCCTGTCGGATGAGATCAATGTTCTCGGTCAATTTCACAAAAAGTGAGGCTCCTTCATCTTCTCGAAAACCTTCGCAACGACGCAATGCCTCTTCCAATACTAATTTTACCTGTGCCCAATCTTCCTGATCCTCTCGTTCCACTGGGCTGTTGACCATCACCTGTGGGGCTTGAAGCGCAAGTTTAAATAAATCAGTCGTTGAACCGCCTACCGAAGCTGCTAGCTGCTCAAAGGTATGGTAATAGCTTTTAAATAACTCTTCATTGAGTTGCACGGGTAAGTTTTGACTTCCTTTGGTAAAAAAATCAATAGAGATGCTGACCTTCCCTCTATCCAAACTCGCCTGTACAAGATTTCGGATCTCAGACTCTTTATCAGCAAATTGCCTAGGGCTTCGAATAGAAAGGTCTAGCATTTTTGAGTTGAGCGTCCGGACCTCTACTTGGATTACCAGATGCTCATTCTCAAATCCGGCTACCCCGTAGCCAGTCATGGATTTGATCATATGTACTTCTTTTAGAAATTATACCCCAAAGTAAAGTAAAATTTCAAATCTTCATTTTTATAATTCCGCACAGGACGTGCCACGTCAAATTTCACATAGTAATTGAGCAATACTGTTCGTAATCCTGCACCATAACTTTGTAACCATGGATTGTTAAAATTATTCAAGACAATCACAAAAGGTGAACCTGAAGTGTTGATGACTTCTGTATTTTGATCATTGATCTTCTCCCAAGGAGCGGCATCGTTCCAAGCTGAACCAATGTCATAGAAACCGACCAACTGAAAATTCTTAATAAAATTGGAAGTGATATTTCCTCGTGTTAAATAGGAAAACAAGGGTAATCTCAATTCTGTCGAAAAGGTGAGGACGTTTCTCCCTCGAATTTCATCGTAATCAAATCCCCTTAAGTCCACAAAATCAGCAAAAAGCAAATTTGAGTTTTCAACCCCCTGTGGATTCCGTACAGGAGAAGGCTCAGGTCTATTTGCGGGAGGATTGTAGAATGAGTTAAACAACCAATTGTCCATCCCCCCAACAAGGTAATTTTGGGGATTTGGACCTAGGAAAGACCCGTAATAGAACTTGGATGCCAAGACCACATTTTTGTGTATTTTCTGGTAGTTACGGAGATCTACATACAAATTACTAAAGGAACGATTACTTAAATTCAATCCCTGATAGTGTTGAAAGCCAATCTTCCCTTTCGTGCCTGTAAACGAATACAAGCCCATCGGTTCCGTTCGGTCGTACACATACTCCGCCTTTCCACCCACATAGGAAACATCCAATTGATTCAGATCGGGGATATTACTATAGATCAATGAATCCTCATTCAAGTTGAAATACTGCGTTTTAGCAGCAAAAGGGGCAACATAGACTCGAGAGTGGATGGACATGGGATAAGCTACCCCAGCTTCCACCTTAGTCAAAACATATTTCTGAAAATTTACATCTCCATCACTTACTCTGAGGAGTTTACGATCATACCTTCCTCGAAAGTCAAGTCGAGATTTGAGGTATTCGTATTCAAACCAAATATCCCCACCCGAGTCAAAATCCAAAGCAGTCATGATTCCACCCATAAACTGATGGTTGTCCAATACATCCGTCATCTTTCCTTGGAGGCTCATTCCAAACCCTCGGAGTGGATCTACTAAAAACCGTGAGTTGATGTGGTTGGTAAAAAATTGAGTTTCCATTGGTCGCGGACCAGATACCATTTTTCGCAAGTTTTGCTTTCTAAACGTATCCAAAATACTCCCTGGTGCATCAGGCTTAGTGGTGCTAACTTTAGCAGGAACAGCTACTCTGTTTGGGAGAGAATCGAAAGTATAATTATCCGTATTCACCCCTCTTCGGGTCTCAAATCGTAGACGATCTGTCGTCAAGGAAGAGGTTTGCTTAGTTAGTGTATCCAATGGACTCCTAGCTTCCACTAGCTCAGGCCCTGCTAATTGTTCTTCCTTGGCCCGATTTACTTGCTGGGTCTTTGCTTCTAATTGCCTGCGGGCAGCAAGCCGTTCATTTAATTCCTTTACCTGGGCCAACTGGATTCTTGGGGTACTTGGCGTAAATTGGTCAGCCGCAGTATATCCCTCCACGAAAAGTTGAGATTCTTTCCCATTTCGGAGGGCAAAGGCTAGCCTATTCATTCGAGCACTCACATCAAACACTTCAATACTCGTCTCAAAAGCCGATATCTGTGTAGAAACCTGGTTACCAATATTGTGGCGCATGAGGTTTGAAATACCACTCAAATCACTCAAAAAAACCAAGTTGTTTGAATTTAATTTTCTTGGCAGCGTATTCTTACTATTTGCGTTCGTTAGCTTAGAAAACACCGTGGTATCTTTCAAGACTTGAACCTGAAACAGGTTGTACTGCTCTGGAAAGTTTGCCAACACGGGAGCTGCTTTTACTAGAGAATCGGACCATTGTGTGAAGTTTGAAGAGTACACAATGGTGGAATCATTCAAAAACACAGGGTTGAGTTCGTCAAAAGCATCGTCTGTCAATCGTTTCCCCTGACCCCTAGTGTTGAGTGAGTAAAGATCGGTTTTTCCATTCGAAATGGCAGAAATCACCATATTCTTTCCAGATTCATTGAAATCAAAACTTAGAATTTGAGTAATATTCCGAAGAAATATTTTGTCTCGAGAAGACCCATCCAAGGAACGTTGCCTAAGTGTGGTTAATCCTCGTTTGAAGGTGGCAATAGCTATAGTAGCGGAATCCCTCCAAGCGATAACAGGGGAATAAACATTGGGTGGAAGTTCCTCGTGCTTGGACCCCCCTTGGTAAATCCTTTGCTCCATCCCCGAGGACAGTTCGCGGACCCAAACCGTTGCTTTGCCCGCATTATTTAAAACATAGGCGAGGTGTACCCCGTCAGGGCTAAATTTAAGATCTGAAATGGCCCCGTTAACACGGGAGGAGGTAGATGCCACAGCTTTTTTGGAGTCTACACTTTTGAAAGTAGCGTAAACAGGCTCATTGACCTTTAAGTAAAACTGCTGCCAATCGGAATAAAATGTCTTGATGTTGATTCCTATCGTATTGGCTATACTATTTTCTTCGCTTCGATTGATTCTAGAAAGATTTAAAATACTAGAAACATAGCGTCGGCCATATTTCTCAGCGATGTAATTCCAAATAGATTGCCCCACAAGACCCGCTTCCAAGTCAGTTAAGGTGTGTAACTTGGGGGTTGACGTATTTTTAAGGTAACGACGGATGTAATCATCCATTTCCCTACTCCATCCCTTTGCCAAGTAGAGGGCAATTCCATCTACATACCAATCTGGAAAATTACTAATTAGATTAGACTGAAAAGCATCGGAAACAGAAGCCCCATACAACATCTCTCTGACGATGACCTTGGAGGTTGCAAAAAGTAAATCCTCTTTCAATAAATCCGTTCTACCCTTGTAGGCGACCTCTGCTACCAGCCGAGTGAATTTTGTTTCTCCTTCTTCGTTGTACAGTTCTGCGTTCAGATCCAAGTTACTTTGCAGGCGCTCCTCCGGGGAATTATACAGATAAATTCGAGGCTTGGTATAGGCAACATACCCTATATTCTGTGTCAATTTATTGAATTCTGACTCCAAAAATTCAATGGCCATCTTGGCATTTACACCACCCCTATCGTAATAGTAAACTTCAAAATTTGCAGACGTATAAAAGTACCAGTCAAACTCCTTGTGTTGAATTCGGTTTTTACCAAAACGTTCCTGGTCAAATTGTGCCCAGGCTTGTGTCGTGTAGCCTACTAGAAGTATAAAAAAAAGAGTTCGAATCACATGCATACGCATTTCCAACAATCAAGTAAGATTCTAAATATAAGTAAAATACCGAGAGATCGACACTTCAGCAGGCAAAGGCCTATCTTCCAAAAGAAAATCCTGCATGCACGCGCTAAAGTACGGAACCAAAGAAACTCCCTTAGCCCCAAATCCATTGAAGATGTAAACGTTTTTTTGTAAAGGATGTTTTCCTAAAAACGGCTTTCTATCCTTCGTGGCCGGGCGAATGCCCACCCGATGAGCGACCACTTCCTCCACAGGTACAGGCACCACTTCCATCAACTTATTCAGTAAGTCCTTTTGAGCTGTTTCTGTAGGCCCTTCCTCCAAGTCATGCCAGCTATAGGTTGAGCCCACCCTAAAATTTCCATTGGGCAAGGGTACTCGGAAAACACCCCTATTGACTATATAAGGTGGATTAAAATCTTGTTTGACTTCCAAAATCTCCCCCTTGACAGGAGCAAAAGGAAGAAAGGAAAAAAATCTAGAACGCAAGGCCCCTAGTCCATTGCAATAAATGATTGCCCGGACCTTCCAACCCGCATAGCTCCAATAATCTCCCTCTTGTATCAACTCCTCTTCCTTAAATTCCTCTTGCTGCAACCGGTCCCCAAAAAAGGATACCATCCCTTCCAAAAGAGTTGGGATATCTAACCATCCCGATTCTTGAAGCATCACACCTCCAAAGGGATCCTTTATCCTATGTTGTTGACTCTCAACTTCAATTTTGTTTAAAAAAGGCTGGATTTCTGGATCACTTGAGTGGCCCATCCACTCATTTTGTTCTTCAATAGATAAAAAAGGCCGGTAAATCGGCTGTAAAGTCAGAAATTTTCTTCCCGTAACTTTCTCTAATTCCTGGTAAAACGGGGCAATCTCAGGAAAAAGCACCTCTCCTTTCCAGGTCTTCACCATTTTCCTACCAGTAACAGGGTTGAATAGACCCGCCGCCACCTGACTACTTTGATTCTTGCCCGGTAGATCCAATAGCACTACCTTCTTTCCTTGCTGAATCAAGCGATACCCCAAGGCAGAACCTGCCAAACCTTGTCCAATGATTAAAAAATCAATTTCCATGTCCTAAATTAAGTCCATAATTCTTTACTTTGCCTTAATCTCGAAGACTTTTCACATGCTCCATATCAAGTGCTTCACTTTCAACCCTTTTCAAGAAAATACCTACCTCCTGTACGATGAGGAAAGGAATGCTACCTTAATTGATCCAGGATGCCATACCCTAGAAGAAAAAAAGGAGCTAGAAGCATTTGTACTAGACCAAAATTTGAAGGTAAGCCAACTACTCAATACCCATTGCCACATCGATCACGTGCTTGGAAATGCTTGGGCCATGGATCGATTTCTAGTTCCTTTACACATCCATGTCCTGGAAGTTCCAGTCTTAAAATCGGTTGAGGTGTATGCACCTAACTATGGTTTTCGGGACTATGTTCCTGCTCAAGCAACCTCCTATTTAGTTGAAGGGCAAGAAATTTATGTTGGTAAGGAAAAGCTACGCTGTATCTTTGTACCCGGACATGCACCCGGACACCTAGCATTTTACCACGAAGAAAGTAGGCGCTGTATTGCTGGAGACGCACTCTTTAGAGGCAGTATTGGACGCACAGACCTTCCTGGAGGAAATCATTCCCTACTACTGGAAAAGATAAAGTCCCAATTGTTTATTCTCCCTGAAGAAACGGTAATTTTCCCCGGCCATGGGCCAGAAACAACTATTGGTTTTGAAAAAAAGAATAATCCCTTTGTAGGTTTAAAAGCAAATCCGTGAATTTGAAAGCCCAAATACCCAACCTTATCACCTTATTGAATCTCCTCTCAGGAGTATTGGGTATCCTTTGGGTGTTGGAAGGTCAGCTTTTGTTTGGCGCCTATTTTGTGCTTCTTTCTGCAGGATTTGATTTTTTAGATGGTTTTGCTGCCAGAATTCTAAAAGTTCAAAGTGAAATAGGGAAAGAGTTGGATTCCCTGGCAGATGTAGTTTCGTTTGGAGTTTTACCAGGAATAATTTTGTACACCCTCACCAAATCACAAACCGAGTCGCAAATCCTACCATATTTCACGCTGATAGTTCCCCTGTTTTCCGCGTACAGATTAGCAAAATTCAATTTGGATACACGGCAAAGTGATCGATTTCTTGGACTGCCTACGCCTGCCAATGCACTATTCCTCTCTAGTCTTCCCCACCTTGCTGTCTACTGGCCCCAACTAGCTCCTTGGGTTACAAGTCCCGTAGCAGGGGTCTTGATCGCCTGGGCAGCAAGCTTTCTACTAGTTTCTGAACTCCCATTAATTGCATTAAAATTTAAGAATGGAAGGCTTTCTGACAACGCCTTTCGCTATGCTTTACTCGCCAGCGGTGCATTTTTTCTTGCTTGGATGCAACTGGCTGGCATTCCCTTAGTCATCTTCTCCTACCTGGCCTTATCGATTCTTGAACAAGCCCTGACCAAAAAATGAAGATGCAAGGCCGGGCCCTTCTCTTGCTTCTGGTACTTGTCTGCCAGACTACCTTTAGCCAAACGCTTACCCATACGGTTGGGGTAACCCAATCAGGGGTCTACAAATTAAGTGCAGACCAAGCCCGAAAACTTGGGTTTGAGCGCTTGGAAGAAGTAGCTCTCTATGGCTACCCAGGGATGCTACCACAAAAATTAGACTCTGCGCAACTTCGTCTCCAAGAGATCCCTTCTTGGCTCGCCTCCAATCAGCTCTATTTTTATTTGGAAGGACCTCACCAAAGTAGCTTTACAGAGCAGGGAGAATTGAGTTATACACATCATTTGTATACCGATACCCTGCGCTATGGACTGGGAAAAAGTGCAACCCCTCAACGAATTGAAGAAAAAATTGGACAAGCAAGCCCTTCCATCACTACCACGATTTGGTACCAATTGCTGTCCCTAAAAGAGGAAAAAATAAATCTTCTCAACTCGGGAAGATCTTGGTATTCGCTACCCATTCGCCAAGGGCA